>CAZBIK010000346.1:0-3655 GCA_964491955.1 uncultured Ferruginibacter sp. | reverse complement strand
TTCTGCCGCTTTTAATATTGAAAAATTACCGCTACAATTACAGGAAACGCCGCCGGATAAAATTGCAGCAATAAAAGGGATCGGTGCATCATCAGCAAACAAGATCATAGAAATTTTGCAGACCGGTTCTTTAACTGCATTGCAGGAACTGATCGCAAAAACACCGCCGGGTGTTATTGAAATGCTGAACATAAAAGGTATCGGCCCTAAAAAAATATCGACCATCTGGAAAGAGATGGAAATAGAAAGTATCGGCGAACTTTTATATGCCTGTGAAGAGAACCGTCTGAAATTATATAAAGGCTTCGGTGAAAAAACGCAGCAAAATGTAAAAGAATCGATCGAGTTTTATATCAGCAACCAGGGCAGCTATTTATATTACCAGGTTGAAGCCGTTGAACCGCAAATAACCGCTTACCTCCAAAAGCTTTTTTTGCCCGAAAATGTACATTTAACCGGGGCTTATAAACGGCAGCTTGAAATTATATATGAACTGGAATATGTGGTCAACAGTACCAACGAGATCATTAAACCAAAATTCAAGACCGCCAACCCACCCGAACTCCTGGAAGAAAACCCGGACAACCTGCTTTATAAACTGTTGAACGGACTTAAACTGAGGCTTTATACCGGGACTGAATCCATAGCTAAAAAGCTGTTTTTTACCGGGGCAAGCCCTGAGTTTGCCGATGCTTTTATAAAAAAATACCCGGGATTCATTTTTCCTGATTTGCCTAAACCTGATGAAGCGGCTGTTTTTGAGCAGGTAAATATCAATTTTATTCCACCCTGTTTACGGGAAACTGAAGCAATTATTGAACGGGCTTCCCTTGGTCCGCTCCCTCAATTAATACAACCGGAAGATATCCGGGGTATTATCCATTGCCACAGCAACTGGAGTGATGGCAGCAATACACTCGAAGAAATGGCCATTGCCGCCAAAGAACAGGGTTTTGAATACCTGGTGATCAGCGACCACAGCAAGAGCGCTTTTTATGCGCAGGGTCTCCAAGAAGAAAAAATTCGGGCCCAGCACCAGTTGGTTGATGAACTGAATAATAAACTGGGCGGCTTTACCATATTTAAAAGTATTGAAAGCGATATTCTATATGACGGAAGCCTGGATTATTCCAATGCAGTGCTTGCCAGCTTCGACCTGGTGATCGCATCGGTACACAGCATTTTAAAAATGACCGGAGAGAAAGCCATGCAGCGTTTGATCACTGCCATTGAAAATCCGTATACCACGATACTCGGTCATATGACCGGGCGTTTATTGCTGAGCAGGAAGGGTTACCCGGTTGACCATAAAAAGATCATTGATGCCTGTGCAGCCAACCGTGTGGTAATAGAACTGAATGCCCACCCCAGCCGGCTCGACATTGACTGGCGGCATATTGATTATGCCCTTGAAAAAAATGTGATGATCTCCATCAACCCCGATGCACATAATATTGATGGTTTTAAAGATACCCGCTACGGCGTGCTGAGTGCACAAAAAGCCATGGTAACCAGAGACCAGAACCTGAGCAGTATGGATCTGGCCGGGTTCAGGAATTTCCTGCAAAAAATAAGGGCAGCCAAATTATGAAGTAAAAAAGGGTTTTATTAAGTTTGATCCGCTACTTTTAAAAAGTGCCTCACCAAAACAATGAACTGTTGTTTATGATCAGCAACCTGCCATTTTACATAAACCTTGTTTTTATAGGTACAACGCTTTTAACCGTTTTCCTGTTTTATAGATCCACCCGCAGGTCAGTTACCAGTTTAGTGATCATCGGGTCATGGTTATTGATCCAGGCCTTATTAAGTTATACCGGGTTTTATACAGTTACAGATACCGTTCCGCCCCGGTTTGTATTGCTGGCTTTACCTGCCCTGCTGTTTATTGTCCTGTTGTTTGTAACAACAAGTGGCAACCGGTTTCTGAACAGCCTTGATATTAAAATGCTCACCCTTTTACACATTGTAAGAATACCTGTTGAAATATGCCTGTACTGGCTTTTCCTGCACAAAAGCATACCACAGCTAATGACCTTTGAAGGGCGGAACTTTGACATACTTGCTGGGCTGACCGCACCGGTTGTTTATTATTTTGGATTTGTAAAACCTGTATTGAGCAAAAATATTTTGCTGCTTTGGAATATCATTTGCCTGGGCCTGGTATTAAATATTATTGTTCACGCTGTTTTATCGGCCCCATCTGCTTTTCAGCAATTTGCTTTTGAACAGCCCAATACGGCAATTTTTTATTTCCCGTTTGTTTGGTTACCGTGTTGCGTGGTACCGCTGGTGCTGTTGGCTCATTTTGCAGTGATCAGGAAATTAACAGAAAGATCCTGAATACCTGTTCATTCATATGATCCAACAGGAGTAGTGATTTTTCCGGATTATATTTTTACATTTAACATCAATAATACATTGCCTTCACCGGCAATGAACAAGTTTAAAATAAAGAGTTATGAAACGCATACACTATTTACTGACCCTTGTGGTTTTTATTGTTTCGGGATGTGGCAGCACAGGCAATGAACCAGGTACCGGCACACCGGGAAACAATGAAAAAACGCAACAGGGCAGCCAGCCCGGCGGATCCGGCAATGGCTTTTGGGAAAAACTGGTGATGGCTGAAATGCGTAACGCCGATGGAATGGTCTCAGCCATTATGCCCGTACCTTCTTCCTGGAAGATCCATCCGGCAACCGGCAGCAGCAGCGCTTCCATAACCGGGCCCAATGGCATAAATATTGTTGATTTCCCATTACGGAATTTTATGATCAATTATGACCCTACCATTCAATATGGGTACCAGCAGAGCGGACAGCAAATGCGTGAGATGCCCGGGGTTGACCAGCTGATACAACAGGATTTTGTACCCTGGGGGCAAAGCAAAGGGCTGCAGCTGGTGAAGTATGAAGAGATACCCGAAATTTCTAAACTCGATAAATGGTACAGCGACCAGTTGTATAAAGCCATGCCCAGCCGTTCAGATGTAATGGCCATCGGCATCGACTGGAAAACAAGTGACGGCAAACCTTACTTTTTGCTGCTACGCCTTAATGTGAGTACCAGCGAGACCATGCAGTACTGGTATTATATATCATCAGGACTCGAAGCCGACCCGGCTTATTTTGAAGCTGCAAAAAAACAATTCATTTTCAGCCTGTCTAATTTGCGGTATAACCTGGAACCGATCATGATCTATAACCGGCAGGAAGCAGAACGGGTAGGTCAAAGCTGGGCCGCTCACAACCAGCGAATGGCACAGAACCAGGCTGCTTTTGAAGCGCAGCAACAGGCATTTGTAAATAAAAGCAATGCCGTTAATGATGCCATCATGAGCGGCTGGCGGGAACGGAATGCAGCAAGCGATAAAAACCAGGAACAGTTCATTGACGGGATATACGAACGAACCAATGTGATAGATCCCGGTACAGGCAAAGGTTACAAAGTTGCAGCCGGGGCCAACCAGTACTGGATGAACAGCAACGGGGAATATATCGGTACCAAACTCCAGGACTATAACCCAAACCTGGATGATAATATGAATGAACAGAAATGGCAGCAGCTGAAACAGGTGAAACAATAACAGCTTCAGCATTTACTGAATATGGTACATGTACAGCCCTTTTAAAAAAATACATAGTTGATAACA
>CAZBIK010000345.1:0-3655 GCA_964491955.1 uncultured Ferruginibacter sp. | reverse complement strand
TCCTTCATTGCTGTGGTAAAATAATACCTCCTCCCCTTTTTTCATGGCACGAAGGTTAATGCGGGCAGCATAATTTCGAACGCCGCTCCAGCAGGTTTGTTTTTCCTTTACCAATTGTTCCCAGCTGTTTGCCGAGGGTTTTGATTTTACCAGCCATTATGCCATTTCAATTAAGAATTAAAAATTATGAATTTGGAACATCCCGATTTGTTCAGGAACGAATTCTGTTCAAAAATATAGAATAATATCTGGTATATAAAACTTCTTCCCTGTCATTCTGAGCGATAGCGAAGCATCTCTTTAATTCAATAGAGATGCTTCGTTCCTCAGCATGACAGGAGCAAGTGAATTAGCATGGTAAAAACCCTGGAAGGATTTGGATTTTATATTTTTTCAATTAATTAAATCCAAAGTTTACCATTTACCGTAATTGTATCTGTTGTCAACCTGGCGACATTTCAAATAAAAATCTTTAATCTAAAAAAAATTACAATGAAAAGAAAAAAATTATTGCTCACAGCCATGATCGCAGCAACACTGATCACCGGCGGGATCCTCATTGCGGCAGATCATATTGATACGCCTGCCGTAACCGGACAGTCAACCGACATTACCGACCTCTATGTGTTCAGGGCACAGGATGTAAACAACCTGGTATTTGTAGCCAATACACAGGGTTTGTTAAGCCCGGGCAGTACGGCTGCTGCCAAATTTGACGAAAACACGGTCATCGAATTCAACATTGACAACAATGCGGATAATATGGAAGACCTGGTGATCCAGTGCAAATACGATGCAGCAACAAACAGTATGCAGGTATACGGCCCTGTTGTACCTTCTGAAAAAGGCACCAGGAGCAAACTGGAAGGGAATGTAACAGCATCTGTTGCAGTTACTGCCTATGGTTCCGCCGCAGTAACCGGTACAGGAGCAAACGGCGTTAAGGTTTTTGCAGGTCCCAGGGATGACCCTATCTTCTTTGACCTGAATCAATACAAAGCCATTCTTTCTGGCGCAGCCGGTGGTTTCAACAACCCGGGTGCAGATACGTTTGCCGGTACCAATGTGCTGAGCATTGTTGTGGAAGTGCCGAAAACATTACTGAACAGTACCGGCAGTATAAATGTATGGGTGGAAAGCAAGAAGAAAATTTAGAGACCTCACCTGCCTAACGGCAGGCAGGCCCCCAGCACCCAATCCTGTAGAGAGGGGGCTTAGACCCTATAACAACCAGGGCCTTTATAAAATCTGACCAACTTTAATAAACAACAGTAATTAATAAATTTTTAAACAAAAAAAATGAAAACATACATAAAATTATTAGCGATAGTACTTGGAAGTACACTTATCGCAACATCCTGTAAAAAAGATGATACCCCGGCTCCTGCAGCTACGGTTTATTACCAGCAGCAGGACCAGATGGGAAGGCCGGCAGTAAACACGGTCTTTAATGTTTCAGCAGCAGATAAAGATGCATTCAACGTGACCACTCCGGCCAATATGAATGCGGCATTCCAGTCAAAATTTCAAACCAGGTTGCTGGCGCTGAATGCAGGTTATACCACCAATGCATTGGGACAAACACCGGCCCAGCTTACCGGTTTACTGGCCACTGATGTACTCGGTGCATCAACAACCGGTGTCACCACTTTCTTTGATGGGGTAAATGTATTGACAGGAAGGGCATTGGCCGATGATGTGATCGATGTGGAACTGCTGTTGATCTTTGGCGGCCCCATGGGGACCAGCAATCCCGGTTTAACCAAAGACAATGTGAATGCAAACGACAAAGCATTTCTAGCAGCATTCCCTTATCTGGCGGCACCGTTTTGATCTGTAGAAAACTAAACAAAAGGCGAAGAATATTTCTTCGCCTTTTTTGTTTTTATAAATCCCGGTTTTTGATAATACCGTAAATAACTGTAAACAAATTATTCCTGTCATTAACTTTTACCAACATGAAAAAAATAATTTTCGTGATCATTTTCTGGACAATGCTGATGCCATTTGCGTATTCCCAAAACCAGGTGATCACCAAACTGGTGATACCGGAAAGAAAAAATATTTCTTTAAGTAAAATGAAGACCACTTCCACTTCATACCAGGCAATTCCAAAATTGGTTTTTTCAGCAGAGGCGGCAGACCATGATCTGCTGTTCTTTAACGGGTCACCGGTATTAAAACATAGTGGAACCGGGAAGCGTGCGGTATTCTTTTTTACTGAACTGTCTTTCAGCGATGTACTGGAAAACACGATGAACAGGCTTAAGACGGGCATTGTCAATACCTATGATGACCAGGTAACAGAACTTTTTAAAGACGCTCCCTCGCTCATCAAACTGAAACTTATTTTTTCAAGGTGAACCAATCCCTTTCTGCCGGCCTTTCGTATATATGTTTACTTTAACCAGCCATTTTATGAGATCGAAGAATTCCATTATGTTTATTAAATCTGCTGCCATTATACTGTTTGGTTTATTGTTCAGCCGGTCCCTGTCAGCACATGATATAGCAGGCGAACTGGAGAACATGAGCAGCACCGATACGGCCATCCTGTATCTTGAGCAGGGGTTCATTCATATCCTGCCGCTTGGTTTCGATCATATCCTTTTTGTTTTGAGCCTGTATTTACTCAGCCCTAAATTAAAACCGGTGCTCTGGCAGGCAACAGCATTTACCGTTGCCCATTCCATTACCCTCGGGTTGGCCATGTTTAATGTGATCACCCCATCGCCTGCCATAATAGAGCCCATCATTGCATTAAGCATTATGTATGTGGCGCTGGAAAATATCTTCTCCCCCGTTTTAAAAAAGTCGCGGATCGGCATTGTGTTCTTATTTGGGCTGGTTCACGGTATGGGCTTTGCCGGTGCGCTGGGTGAACTGGGGCTGCCGCAAAATGCTTACCTCACTTCGCTGATCATGTTCAATGCGGGTGTGGAACTGGGACAGGTTGCCGTTATTGCCGCCGCCTTTTTATTGTTTGGAAAATGGTTTGGCAATAAACCTTATTACCGCAAGGCCATTGTAATTCCTTTATCCATATTGATCACCCTGATGGCCGGGTACTGGACGGTGGAGCGGATGTTTTTTTAATGTAATTACTGCACATCAGCAGATATTATTTCTTCCATCATGGGGTGAACCAGTCGCTAGCACAAACCCACTCTTACCCACATGTGCGCCGCCGTCTTGTCTCCTGACAAACGGCATTGAATCAATAAATTCTACGGTATTTTACATAAATTAGTGTAATGAAAACTATGTACCCGGAACACTGGCCACAGTTTTATACAGCTACAATCAATAATTGGGAGAACCTGCTTGCAGATGATCGCCATAAAATGATCATAATTGACAGCCTTAGATTTTTGGTAACTGAAAAACGTATTGAGTTAAATGCATTTGTAATAATGAGCAACCACATACATTTGATCTGGCAGGCTATGTTTGGATTTACTCCCTCGGGGATACAGGCTTCTTTCATGAAGTATACAGCACATCAGTTCAAGCGTTCTTTAACGGGAAATAATAAAAATGCATTGGCTAAACATAAAGTAAATAAATACGACCGTGAATATCAATTCTGGAAAAAGGATTCATTGAGTATTGAGCTGATTTCTCCGGCTGTATTTGAACAGAAACTCGATAACAC
>CAZBIK010000344.1:0-3667 GCA_964491955.1 uncultured Ferruginibacter sp. | reverse complement strand
GAAGCCTGCATGATACTAAGTTAGCATTAAAATGTTAGGAGTTTGTAATTGGGAGTTGAAGAATTGGAATTAGGAATTAGGGATTGGGAATTGGGAAACAGCTCCGGTTTAAAAATTTCGTTTTAAAAAGTTGTCAGCCCGTTGCGATAAACGGAACAGGCTGACAAACTTTAATTTCACGCTATACTTTTCTTTCTCTGAAATAAAAAACCCTGCCCCACCTAATTCCTAATTCCCAATTCCTGATTACTGTCCTACTCCCGGCGCCACTCCGCCACCTCCCTGTGCTCTTTTTGATTCATCATCGGCACCGGTTGAACGCTGGCGTGCGGCTTTTACCTGGCTGCTTCCAAAGCGGTACACAAAATTCAATTTGAACTGCCTGCTTTCCCAGTTTGCTTTTATATCTGTACGCTGACCGGCAAAATCACTTACACCCCTGAATTTAAGCGTTTGAAAAACATCACTTACAGAAGCTTTGAACGTTCCTTTGCCTTTCAACACCTGCTTTTGCAAACCGGCATCTATGCTCCACAGTGACCTTGCTTTAATGGTTCCCTGGTAAACAGTGGGCGCATTGTAAAAACCGGTCAGTTCAACCGTAAATGTTTTCGCAAATTTGATGCTGTTCTGTACATACATGCTCAGCCCGGTGGCTTTTACATTGATCTGCCTGCCTGTACCCAGGTTGGCCTGGTAACTGCTGTAAAAACTGTTCACATTGGCAAACATACTGTATGCCTTGTAGCGGAAAGGATAGCTGATGTTCAGGCTCACAATATCCTGGGTGGCCAGGTTCCTTTTGGAGATGAATGCCTTTGATGTTTCAGCCGTATCAAACACCTGGGTGAACAGGTCTTTCACATGACTGTAGTTCAATGTAGTGGTCAGTTTATATTTATAGGTATTGGACAAGCCGATACTGTTTGTGTATTGCGGGCGCAGGTTGATATTGCCTTTCTGAAAAGTATATTCATCCAGCTTGAATTCAAATGGATTCAGGTCCTGGTAACCCGGCCGGTCGATCCTCCTGCTGTACGTTAAACTGAACTGGTTGGTTGGTTTTTTATTGTACGTGATGGATGCGCTCGGAAAAAGATCGGTATAGCTGCGTTCAAAAGTTTCACTATATGACACATACCCGCCTGCACCTGGTTTTTGCCCGTTGGATAATCCTTCAGATTGTGTATGCTCCATCCTTAAACCTGCCTGCAATGTTATGCCCTTGAACGCACGGTTGTAGTTTACATACAATGCGTTGATGTTTTCTTTATAGGTAAACCGGTTGCTGCGGTCCCTGTCAAGCTGCTCATTACCGGCAATCACATCGTAGCGCTGAAAATCATTATCTGTTTTTACAAAAGCTGTTTTGCCGCCAAAGCCCAGTGTGCCTTTTTTAAAGGGCTGTTCCCAATCGGCTTTCAGCGAATTGATGCTGATATCGGTTGGTGCGATCATCCTGTACACCACGCTGCTTAACATGGTTTTGCCGGAAGCATCATAATAATAATTGGGCTGAAACTGGTTGCTGTTCATGTCAAAACTGCCATGGTCGGCATTTACAGTTAGCGTTTTTCCTTTTCCGTTATTGAAACTGTAGTTCAGGTTGACATTTACATTGTTCCGTTTCATCACACTCGAATTATCGGCAACCAGTAACCGGTCAACGGTATTGGTGGGTAAGTAGGATATGGGGGTAACACTTTTATTCTTTACAGCAGGATCGCTCAGTGAACCATTGACCATAACGCCAATGGTATTTTTCTTATCCATAAAATAATCCAGCCCGGCTTTAAAATTATGGCTCCTGTTATCTACATGCACGATGGCTTCCTGGTTGAACAGGCTGTCGGCCAGGCTGCGGCGGATATTGAGGTTGTTCTCCATGCGGCCCTGGTTGAAACCGTAGGTGCCAAACAAATTTATTTTTTTATTGCGGTAATTTAAATTGATACCGGTATTGTATTTGGCATATATACCGATATTCCATCCGGCATTAACCGATCCGTTGGTACCGAAAGATTTATTTTTCTTTAACCGGATATTGATGATCCCGGCATTACCGGCTGCTTCATATTTTGCAGAGGGGTTGGCAATGATCTCAATGGCTTCCACCTGTGATGAATTCAACGACCGCAGGTAAGCGGCAAGGTCAGAGCCGCTCAGCGGGGATGGTTTACCGTCGATATATACCTGTACCCCGTTCTTGCCGCTGAGGCTCAGGTTGTCGTCCTTATCAACCAATACGCCCGGTGATTTGCGCAGCAGTTCCAGTGCATCGCTGCCAACTGCATTGATGGTGCCTTCCACATTCACGATCATTTTATCTGCCTTGATCTCCACCATGGGTTTTTGGGCAACTACCACCACCTCTTTTAAATTACCGGATGATTTGGTGAGTTTAAGTTCGGGAACTTTAATGGCATCGGTTCCCGCTTCAAAAGGAGCAGAAAATGCGGGCAGGTGATCAATATAACTGGCTTTTACCAGGTAACTGCCGGCTTTAACCGTTGAAAAAATAAATTCGCCGGTTGCAGCAGTAACCGCCAGTTTAACAATGGCAGAATCTTTGGCAGCCAGCAGGCTGATGGTGGCTCCTTTTACCGGAACACCCTGTGCGTCTTTTGCGGTACCGCTTACCTGGGCATGGCTGTTAACCGCGAACAGGCCGGCAAGTAATGATAAAATGAATTGTCTCATAATAATTTGTTTTTATGGTTATCTTTTTTTGATACTGCAAACCTATCATTGGGGGTACCCATTTTAAAAAATGTTACACAAAACGGGGTTTGCTGTATGTGAAACCGGTTTTTTAGGGATAAATGACCGGTTTGAAAGGCTAAAAAACAGGCTGATCATACCTGGGAGGTATTTTGAAATAAAAAAACAATTGCTATAAATGAGGTTAAAAACAATTCCCTTTTCCACACGCTATACACATTTGCAGTACAACACAATTCCATAACACAAGCTTTACCATTTCTTTACGTTATAGCCTGAAATTCATTCATTGAAAAAACCTGTACATGCTGCAATCCAAAACCGTGCTTTCGCTCACCATTGACCTGCTGGCCCACAATGCCTTTAACCATTTAAAGGATGAGGATATTTCGGCCCTGCACCATTTGATACTCAGGCTGCAGGAACCACTTACCCCAATACAGCAGGGCCTGTTACTTACGTTCTGGAACCATGCCTATACCGGGGAACTGCCGCCCGCTTTGCTCTATCGCTGCAATACCCTGCTGCAGCAGCTTGGCCGCAACCCGCTGGAGGAGATGATGGAGGAGGTGGAGATGTATTAATTTCTATATTATTTTTCTTTTGTCTTGATACAAAAGAAACAAAAAATCAAGGCAGGAAGGATTACACCCCCTTCCTGCCGTAGAGCTTTACTCAGCTTTAGTTCTACTGTAGCTTCGGCGGCCGTTCTTTACTCTTTAATTCAAAACAGTAAACCAAGTTTGCATACATCGTCATGGTTTGTACATTAATATCTTTGCAGTATAGCGAAGTTTTTGATCCTAAGAGAAGAGTTACCAATGTCGAATTTACAGTAGCACAAAAGATGCACATAGCTGCTTCCCGCAATCGGGCCGTATTCGATTGCGGGTGCCCTTTTTTGGTTACTTTTTTGGGCAAGCAAAAAAGTGACAACAATATGCAA
>CAZBIK010000343.1:0-3692 GCA_964491955.1 uncultured Ferruginibacter sp. | reverse complement strand
GTGGATAAAGCTACCGGCCTGCTGAAACTCGACCGGATCATCTATTCCTCTTTTCATTACCCCATAAATTATGGTTTTATACCGCAAACACTGGGACAGGACAGCGACCCCCTCGACATACTGGTGATGTGCAGCGAAAGCATTCAGCCGCTATGCCTCGTGGAAGCTACCGTGATCGGCAACATGCAGATGATCGACAATGGTGAAATTGATGATAAGATCATTGCCGTGGCCACCAAAGACCCCGGTATCAATTTTTATACGGATGTGGACCAGTTGCCCAAACATTTTATAGCCGTACTCCGTAATTTCTTTGAACAATACAAAGTGCTTGAAAATAAAAAAGTGGTGATCGATGAATTTCAGCATAAGGAAGCTGCCTTTTCCATTATTGAGAACGCCATCGCCCTGTATAAAACAAAATTTCCCAAATGATCCAAAAAAAGAAACCGATGGATATACAAACTGTTTTGATCATCATCCTGGTGGGTGTGGCCGCCGGTATGCTCAGCGGGCTGGTGGGCGTGGGCGGCGGCATCATCATTGTTCCGGCGCTGGTATATTTTATCAGCTTCAGCCAGAAGTCTGCACAGGGCACCTCACTGGCGCTGATCATGCTGCCGGTGGGCATTTTTGGCGTGCTGCAGTACTACAAACAGGGACACGTGGATTTCCGCATCGTAGGCATCCTGGCCATCGGTTTCCTGGCCGGCAGTTTTTTTGGCAGCCGAATCGCCCTAAGTTTACCGCAGGAAACACTTAAGAAATATTTTGCCGTGCTCATGATCATCATGGCCGTTAAAATGCTTTTTTTTGACAGGCCCAATAAAGATAACGGTACCGCAAAACAGGAACAACCGCTAAACAGTACAGGCAGCACACCGGATGTTGAAGGAATTAAAATGAATGACGGTTGAATTACAGTATCATCTTTTATGGAAACCAACAGGTCATTACATCTTACTGAAAACTGAATGAAACTGATAACATGCAACACAATTAAAAAATCAGGATCCGGATCATAAATTTTTACCCTGGGCATTTTGAACAAAAACAATTACCAACATATTACCGATGCCGAACTGCTGAGCAGATTTTATGCGGGCCACGACCAGCAATGGCTGGGCATTTTACTGGAAAGGTACACCCTGCTGCTGCTCGGTGTGGGTATGAAATACCTGAAAAATGAAGAAGAGGCCAAAGATGCCGTGCAACAGGTTTTTTTAAAGGCCATCAGCGAATTGCACAAATACAAGGTGGAATATTTTAAAAGCTGGCTGTACATGATCGCCAAAAACCATTGCCTGATGCAGTTGAGGAACAAAGGCAGGTTTACGGCTGAGATCAATGAAAAGACCATGTCCACCCCTGCTGAAACAGAAGAAAAGAACATCTATATTGAAAAGGATAAAACACTTGACCTGCTGGCAACGGCCCTGCAGCAACTGAACTACGAGCAGCAACTATGCGTAACTTTGTTTTACCTCGAAAAAAAGAGTTACCAGGAAATAGCAGAAAAAAGCCAATTCAGCGTTATGCAGGTAAAGAGCCATATCCAGAACGGCAAACGTAACTTAAGAATAATCATGGAACGAATGACCACTGACCAATGACCAATGACTATTGACTAATGACTAATGACTAATGACTATGAACCATTAACAATGCACAATAACCAATGAGCGATCATTTAAAAGACATATTATCCAACCTGAACAAGGATATTGAGCAGGACAAACTGCTCGATTACCTGAATAAAAAACTGGGCGCTGCCGATGCAAATGAAGTGGAAAAGCAGATGGCTGCGGATGATTTTGTGAATGATGCCGTGGAAGGGCTCGAGCATTTCAACAATAAAAAAGACCTGGGCCTGTTGGTTGAGCAACTCAACAAAGACCTGAAAAAACAAACCGCCAAAAAGAAACAGCAAAAAGAAAAACGCAGGCTCAAAGACCAGCCCTGGCTGTACATCAGCATCATCCTGTTGCTGCTGTTGCTGGTGATCAGTTTTGTGATCGTAAAAAAATACATGGTACAATAGCAGAGGAAAAACCTATAAGGTTTGCAGCCGGGCATTGCAGTTCAGCAAAACCTTATAGCGTTTGGGAAAAGTTCTTCATCAAAACACTATAAGGTTTGCCAAAACACAAGACCTCAGCGACAAACGCTTATAGGTTTTATTACCCAGGCGAGTCAATTGCAGGAAACTCGCCCGAGAAGGTGGGAACCGAGGCTTTGCTTGCAGGAGACTCGCCTGAGAAGGTCAGGCTATTGAATCACGATCCGCTGTACCCATGTTCTCCCCTCAACCGAAAAACCATACAACAGGTATGTACCCGGTGCCAGTGCGCCCAACTGCAGCGGTACCCGGTTGAAACCGGCAGCCAGGTTACACATTTTTTGATCCACTACCCTGCCGGGCATATCCAATACCTGCACGTTGAACAACATGCTTTGTGCAGCGCTGATTTCGAGATTTACATTTTTATGGATCACCGGGTTTGGGCTGACCGGCATAACGGTTATCACGGTATGAGCATTGATTAGGCTCACGATGCTGCTGTAAAAAACCCTGCCGTTTGCATCAGCCATTTTTAACCGGTAATAATTGGTTCCGGGCAATGGGTTGTTATCTGTAAAATGAAACGGTTGTTCGCAGCGAATGGCGGATGCATTTTCGCTGTAGATGCTGTGGTAGTTCACCGCATCTGAACTGCGTTCAAGCGAGATGGTTATGGAGGGAATTCCGTTGCAGTCCAGTTTCCAGCTCAGCAGGTGTTTGCCGTTTTGTTTGTTGCCGTTGAAATAATTCACCGTTACCCCGTTTGATACCGCCAATATGGCCCCGATATTGGCCAGCACCAGCGGTGCTTCTATACCATCGCCGAAATTGGGCACTATGGTCGGCACCTGGTAGGGATTGGCACCGGCCTGCGTAAGCCCAACCTGCACCACGTTCCATACACCGGTGTATAAACCCAGTTCCAGCAGGGCCGGCGGTGGTGTCCAGCCGGCATTGCAATGGGCGGCATAAAAAATGAAATTTACATTTACGGCTGCCGGGTTGCCGCCAAAGGGCGTGACAAACCAGGTACGGTTAACTGCATCCAGCGGTACGTCAATGGTGGGGTTGATGCCCACCTCCACGCGTACCCCGTAATTATAACCGCTGCCGTTAAAGATGGCCACGGAATTAATGGTTGCAGCATCGGGGCCTACGGGGAAAATGGCCAACGCCACACCCACATTTGTTTTTATCAGCTTACCCGTACCGTTAGTAACGATATGGGATGTGGTGCTGAAACCGCCGATGGTGCCGGTATGGGTAAGGTTGTGGCTGCCCAGCATCACCAGTGCATTGGCCAGCAGGTTAATATTACCCGTTACCGTTTTTGAAGAGACCATGCTTACCGTTGTGGATGCGCCGATATCCATACCATTGGTTGTTGGCAGCGTTAATAAACCCGTACCGCCTAAACTTGCCGTGGCGCCATTGATGATAAATTTACCGGAGGCAGCGCCATTGATATTCCCCGTGCCGGTGATGCCGTTGCGGAAGGTCTTGGTACCGGCATTTTCAAAACTGATATTTCCATTGGCCTCAAATATGCCGTTGATAACGGTATTGGCCCCGGCGCCTACGGTACCCACATTGCCCGTGATCCTGAAAATGGGTATCGTGGTTGCATTTA
>CAZBIK010000342.1:0-3694 GCA_964491955.1 uncultured Ferruginibacter sp. | reverse complement strand
TTGTATCCAGCGATTCACCGGTATAAGAAACAAATATGGTAGGGATGCATAAAGTTTTTCCCTGCCCGATCTCCATGATAAAGGCCGGCGATGAAGGATCCCAGGCAGTATAACCACGGGCTTCAAAAGTGGCGCGCAATCCGCCGCTTGGAAATGAGGATGCGTCAGGTTCCTGCTGAATTAAAGCTGCTGCTTCAAATTCTTCAATGGGAGTACCATCTGATTTTAAAGTAAAAAATGAATCGTGCTTTTCGGCAGATAACCCGGTCAATGGCTGAAACCAGTGTGTAAAATGGGTTACGCCCTTGCTTTCGGCCCATGTACGGATACCATTGGCAATATGGGCACCCATATTGCGGTCAATTTTTTTATGGCCCCTGGTTGATGCGGCCAGGCTCTTATATGCCTCATCACTTAAAAATTTACGGGCAACATCAAGTGTGAAAACATTTTCATTGAATATTTCTGTAATTTTTTGAGAGCCTTCCACTTTTACTTTTGGAAGCCCTTTACTTAAATTATCCAATGCCTTAAATCTTAAAGAATCCATATTTTTTGATTTTAAGGCACAAAAAAACATTAAATTCTTTTATAAAACAAGATATTTTGAGATAATCTTACAAAATTTTAAAAAATTCAGAAAAATTAGTTATATATTTTATTTTTTAATTTTTAATACGGTTGTTAGCTTATTCCAATCAAGGCAGCACAGAACCGGAGTAATGATAAATGGCAGGAAAAGGCTCCGGTACCTGACCAGGGAACCCAGGTTGGGCACAATATAACCGATAAATAAAAATACAGTCAGAATAAAAAACAGCACATAAATGAGGAAAATTTTGTCGTGCGGCAAAGCATTATTCCGTTTAAAAAAAATCAGTAACAGCAACAATAAATGATACGTCAGGATTTCAAGGCTGAAAGGCAGCAGGGATTGCAGGGGTTGCTCGCCGGGGTATGGCCTCAAAAAACTATGCTGCAAAGCTTGCGGCGCATTGGAAACAAAACTCATGAGATCGGGTTTCAGGGGGGCCAGCGGTATTTGCGTTGAAGCAACAGGCAGGTTCATATAATCGGTCTGCTTGGTAACGATGATCGCCGGCGGATCAAAGGCCGGGTTAATTTTATGAACATTAAAAAATAATAAAGCACTGAAAAGATACACTGCTGTAAAAGTGAACAGTGCATTCCATTTTTTTTTTGCAGCCAAGATCCAGGCAAAAATGGCCGGAAGCAATGCCAGGAAGACAAAATTCCGCAATAAAAACAAAAAGAGCAATGCAATGACGATCAAAATTGACCGCCTGGCAGAAAAACTGTTTTTATGCAAAGACTGGTACACACTGTAAACCAAAACAGCCAGCATTAAAAATACCATCCCGTCCTTGTGTATGCCCGATGTAAAATACAGTGTAGATGGCAACAGGAAGCAACCAATGATCACCCAGGTCTGCCTGCCGGGAAAAATAATGATGAACAACCGGTATACGATCACATGCCCGAAAAAAATGATAAAGTTGAAGAATAAACTGTTGATATAATAGTCGCCCCGGCTGAAAATATTAAAAAGGGAAACCAGTTTGATGATGATATTGCCTTTCAGGTCGTTCCAGTAAGAATTGAAAGAGTTGAAAATACCCCCATAGCCTCCTTCGTAATCTGAAGTAAAGATATTGCTGAGATACCTGGCCGGGTTGGTAAACAGCAACCGGTACTCTTCACGGGCATAATCGTTAAGGTCCCAATAATCATTGCCTGGGCCGTAAACATGTATCGATATCCAGCCAATGGCAATTCCGGCCAGGATCTTGATCAAAAAAAGCCCCAGTATGAACCTGCTGCTGATGCCTGCATTTTTAATAAAAGGCACACGCAGCAGTAACCCCGATAACAGGACCAGGTAAACAACAAATAACAGGTAATTCAATAGATTTAATTTTCGGTGTGGGAAGATAGTTAAAATAATTGCTTTGCTAATCAGGATAAAAGGCAGTGAGGCGTTACCTTTGTGTTTCAACAGTTTTCTCATCAATTTTTATGGAAATAACAGCCAAAACAGCGGAGCAGTTAAGATTAACAGCCGAAGAATTTGAACTCATTAAAACAAAGCTGGGCCGTACGCCCAATTTTAATGAACTCTGTTCATTCAGTGCCATGTGGAGCGAACACTGCAGCTATAAGAACTCGATCAAATGGTTAAAGACATTGCCCCGCGATGGAAAAAAGATGCTGGTAAAAGCCGGTGAAGAAAATGCCGGCCTGATGGATATCGGCGATGGTTACGGTGTGGTCTTTAAAATTGAATCACACAATCATCCTTCGGCCATTGAACCCTTCCAGGGCGCCGCTACCGGGGTTGGCGGCATCAACCGTGATATTTTTACGATGGGTGCCCGGCCCATTGCTTCTTTAAATTCATTGCGCTTTGGCAAACTGACCGAAGCAAAAACACAGCACTTACTCGCCGGCGTTGTACATGGCATTGGCCATTACGGCAACTGTTTTGGTGTACCCACTGTTGGCGGTGAAGTATATTTTGAGGAATGTTATCATACCAATCCGCTGGTGAATGCCATGAGTGTGGGTATTCTAAAAAACGGGGAAACCGTTTCTGCCACCGCAGAAGGAAAGGGAAATCCTGTTTTTTTTGTGGGCAGCGCTACGGGTAAGGATGGCATTGGCGGCGCAAGTTTTGCATCGGCAGATATTACTGCTGACAGTGCCGAAGACCTGCCCGCCGTGCAGGTTGGCGATCCCTTCCAGGAAAAAAAATTACTGGAAGCCTGCCTCGAAGTGATACAAACAGGGGCCGTGGTGGGCATGCAGGATATGGGAGCTGCCGGCATCATCTGTTCCACTTCTGAAATGAGTGCAAAAGGAAATTCCGGAATGCGGATCGACCTGGATAAAGTACCCACCCGGCAACAGGGTATGAAGCCCTGGGAACTGCTGCTGAGCGAAAGCCAGGAACGCATGTTGCTGGTAGCCGAAAAAGGAAAGGAACAGCTGGTGACCAATGTTTTTAAAAAATGGGACCTGCCCTGCAGCGAGATCGGCGAAGTGACAGATGATGGCATCCTTCATTTTTATGTGGATGGAAAACTGGAAGCTGAATTACCTGCCTACGAACTGGTATTGGGCGGCGGCGCCCCGGTATATGACCGCCCCTACACCGAACCAAAATATTTTGCTAAGATAAAAGCGTTTAACCCGGAAAGTATAGCTGTACCGGGAGACCTGAAAGCAATAGCTGAACAAATCATCCAGGTTCCGAATATTGCCAGCAAACGATGGATCTATGTGCAGTACGACAGCATGGTTGGCACGGGAAATGCCAGCACCAATGCGCCCAGTGATGCAGCCATTGTTCTGGCAAAACCAACCAATAAAGCATTGGCTTTAACAACAGATTGCAACAGCCGCTATGTATTTGCCGATCCTTACAAAGGCGCCATGATCGCTGTTGCAGAAGCGGCCAGGAATATTGTTTGCAGCGGCGGGCAACCGCTTGGTGTGACCAACTGCCTGAATTTTGGCAATCCTTTTGACCCGGAAGTGTATTACCAGTTCGTGCATGCCATCAAAGGCATGGGCGAAGCCTGTATAAAATTTGATACCCCCGTTACGGGTGGTAATGTAAGTTTTTACAACCAGGGGCCCGACGGCGCCGTATACCCAACCCCAACGATCGGGA
>CAZBIK010000341.1:0-3698 GCA_964491955.1 uncultured Ferruginibacter sp. | reverse complement strand
GTTTGAAAAACTGCTGAATACGGCCTGCTACAAAACAGAATTTGTGGAAACGGAAAAGGTAAATACGGCCTTTTTTCAAAAAGGCGAGACCAAGATCGAACTCCTGGAAAGCACCGACACGGATGGGGTGATCGCCCGTTTTGTTGAACGCAAGGGCGAAGGCCTTCACCATATTGCCTTTGATGTTGCTGATATACTGGCAGAAATGAAACGGTTGCAGGCCGAAGGCTTTGTTTTACTGAATGAAGTGCCCAAACCCGGGGCTGATAACAAAATGGTTTGTTTTTTACACCCCAAGGGCACCAATGGGGTTTTGATTGAGTTGTGCCAGTCTGTATAGACACCTCATCCTTGTCCCTGACAAGGATGCACTGGTTATGAGTCTTTGACTCAATTTAAAAACGGATTATACTTTTTCTCTTCTCCAATTGTTGTCACAGGCCCGTGCCCGCTGTACACAACCGTTTCTGCAGGTAATACAAACAGTTTTTCCCTGATATTTTTTAAGAGTGTTTCATGGTCACCTCCCGGCAGGTCGGTACGGCCGATGCTCCGGTTAAACAGTACATCACCGCTGATGATGAAATGTTGTTTGGCGCAATAAAAACAAATATGACCGGGAGAGTGTCCGGGAGCCGCGATCACTGCCAGTTCATCATTGCCAAGGGTAACCACATCGCCTTCTTTTAAAAAATGATACTCCCCGGCATAATTGTCAAATGGCATATTGTACATCAGTCCCGAAGTGGGTGCATAATCCAGCAGCTTTTTCTCTTTTTCGTGCAAATGAAGAGTAAGCCCCCAGGTTTCGGCTACGAATTTATTGCCGAAAACATGGTCCAGGTGGCAATGGGTATTAAGCAGCATCCGGGGTGTTAATTTGCTCTGTGTAATAAAGGCTTTTAACTCATCCTGTTCACCGGGGAAATAACACCCGGGATCAATGATGATACAATCATTAAACTCATTAAACAGTAAATACGTATTTTCCTGTATCGGGCTGAACACAAAGGATTTAATTTTTAACATAGGAGAAAGAAATTGTTTTTTAATGATTAACCCGAATAAAGTAATTTTAATACTCAATATCAACTTTTACGTATGGCAAAGTTCTGCAGAATATCTCTAATTTCAATATTCCTTGTTTTCAGCGGCGGTTTTGTTTTTGCCCAGGTCAGTTCCGTGGAATTTGGAAAGAACAGGGTTCAGTTCAAAAAATTCAAGTGGTATTATTACCAGACCAGGAACTTCAATGTGTATTATTACCAAAACGGTGAAGAACTTGCCAAATTCATTGCCCAGAGCGCCGAAAAAGAACTGGCCCAGATGGAAGCCGCTGCCGAATACAGTTTACAGCGCCGTGCCAATATTGTATTGTATAACGAATATGCCGATATGCAGCAAAGCAATATCGGGCTTGGCATCGACTGGCAGAATTCGGGCGGCGGCACCAAACTGGTGAATAATAAAATGGTGGTTTATTTTGAGGCCGATCACCAGAAATTGCGGCTACAGGTACGCAAAGGCATAGCACAGGTGCTGACTGAAAATCGTTTATTCGGCGACGATATTGGCGAAATTGCCGGCAACCAGGCGTTGCTTGACCTCCCCAAATGGCTTACCGATGGTTACATGAGTTACCTGGCACAGAACTGGAGTACCGAACTGGACGATGAACTGAAAAGTGAAATGCTGAGCGGCAACTATAAAAATTTCACCAAATTCGCATTTGCCAAACCCGGCATTGCAGGCCATGCTTTCTGGTATTTCATTGAAGAAAAATACAAAAAGGAAAATGTGACCTACCTGCTTTACCTGGCAACCGTTTACAAGAACCTGAACAAAGCCTGCCTGCAGGTTTGCAAAAAGAAATTCAAGGATGTGCTGGCTGAGTTCATGGAATACCAGGATACCAAATATTATAAGGACATCTCCAAAAGAAAACCCTATCCCAAGGGAAGTTATATCAATGGCTTTGACATCAACAGCCGGCTCGATTATTTCAGGTTCAATGTAAACCCCATCAAACGCAACAATTCCTACGTGGTCACACAGTTTAAAAAAGGAATTGTACGGGTCATTTACAATGATGATTACGAGAACAAAACACTGCTTAAATATGGTGTACGCAGTTATAAAAATGAAATGAATCCCAATTACCCCATGATGGCCTGGGATCCCAAAGGCACGCGGATCGCCGTTTTATATTCCCGTGAAGGAAAACTGAACCTTTTTGTGTACGATATCGTGATGCGTACCAAGCAATACAAGATCGACCTTACCAAACAGTTTGACCAGGTACAGGACATGAAGTATATGCTCAACAGCAATACCCTTTTAATAACGGCCGTGAAGAACGGCCATACCGATATTTATACATTTGAGATACAGAATGAAAAACTGAGGCAGATCACCAATGATGTGTATGATGACCTGGATGCTTCTTTTGTTGCATTCCCCAACAAGACCGGTATCATTTTCAGCAGCAACCGGCCCAACCCTGCTGCCAAAAGCGGTGAAACGGTTTTACCCAGCGATCACCGCTACAATATTTTCCTGATCACCGACTTCGGCGATAAGCCCGAGCTGAACCAGATCACGCAGTTATCCAACCTGAAATACGGCAATGCCCGATACCCCATGCAGTACAATATAAACCACTTTACGTTTGTAAGTGATGAAAACGGTGTGGGTAACCGTTATGCAGGTTTTTTTACTACTCAAAAAGCAGGTCTCGACACCCTGGTTTTGATCAGCGATGTAATATTACGGAACCCTTCGGCCAAAGAAGTGGACAGCATGCTGGTGGTATATAAGAAAACCGATGTGGATTCAGTTGCCGTGGTTTCCATATCCAATGATTCGGCTTACACGTTCCCGTTAACCAATTACCAGAGTACCCTGGGCGAAACCCGTATTGCCGGTGACAACAACCAGGTAAGTGAAGTAACCCGCCAGAGCGATGAAAAGGTTTTGTATAAATTAAAGATCGATGACAATGTGCTGAGGCGCAGGAACATTACAGCACAGCCAACAGAATACATGAAAAAGGTGATGGGGGAATATACAGATACCGTTGCAGTGAAAAAGGCCGTTAAGGATGCGCAACCTCCCAAAAAAGAGGATGATTTTTTCCAGACAGAATTTGCCAATGAAAAAAAGGACAGCAGTACCGGAGTAAAAGATGTTGCTGTAACAACTGCCGGTTACGATGTATTAAAGACCATCAAAAAATACAGGTATAAGCCGCCGAAATTTTCGGTTGATTATGGCTCTGTAGGTTTGAACAGCGGCAGCAACGTTTTAATTAACCGTTACCAGGCGTATGGCGGTGGCGCCGGCCCCATTATGCTCAATTCAGGTTCTGTATTAAACGGGCTGATCAGGTTGGGCACTTCGGAGTTGATGGAAGACGTAAGGATCACCGGCGGGTTCAGGATCGGCAGTAATTTAAAAGACAATGAGTGGATGATGAGTTACCAGAATTATAAAAGAAGGATCGACTGGGGTGCTACCTATTACCGCAATGTACAGCAGGCCGGCGACCAGTTTGGCAATTACCTGGGAAAGATATTTACCAACCTTTACCAGGTGAATGTGGCCTATCCTTTTGATGTAACCAAGAGTATCCGTTTATCCACAGGTATCCGTTCTGATAACCTGGTCTTTGCTTCTTTAGCCTATGGATCGCTGTTGGA
>CAZBIK010000340.1:0-3736 GCA_964491955.1 uncultured Ferruginibacter sp. | reverse complement strand
TTTGTTTGACTTTGACCGTATAAATAAAACAAGGCTGCCCGCCAAAGCTGCAGTGCCGGCAATATAAAGTGCAATTTCGCCCCCATGATTTACACTTGATTCTTCAAACAGGTTTTCCACTTCTTTATTTGCATTTGAAACGGTGGTGATTATCCCGGCAATATCCAGTGCGGCACCCACACCCAACAGGACCCAGGCAGCTGTTTTTTGATTTTTGCTTTTTTGGAGGTAATCTGTTTTTTCGGCTGACTGGCCAAAACAATTGATTGCAATAAAGAAAAATGCACAGGCAATGCAAAATATCTTTTTCATAATTTAATGTTTAAGGTTAAAGATGTGACAGTGATACCTGTAAAATTGTTTTTAGATAACAGCTGCATATTTTCAGTTTTAATTGAAAGTGCCAATGCTTTCTTTTTATTCTTTTGTGAAGCAATAAAAAGAGGTATGCTGGTTAAAGAGGCCGCTAACCCTGTAGCCAGTAAAACTGTGCCGGGCGTGTTATTGACTGAAACGTTGTCACTTCCGGCCACATTTATTTGGGTTAAACCAATTACGGATACCCCAATACCTCCGCCAAGTAAAACCCAGGCAGCTAATTTTTGATTTTTGCTTTTTTGAAGATATTTATTATTGAATGCGGGATTGTTATTATCAACTGATTGCGAGAAACAAACAGCAGTTGTGTGTGCAAATAATAAGACCAGGATAATATTTTTCATCATTGATGATTTTTTAAAAGTTCACGTATTTATTTATTTCCCCTTTTTTTTCATTGTAAAAGGTAGTACGGTTATTCAGCGGAAAACTGATCGAAAGTTTTTTGGTTGCCACAAGGCCAATGGCCATAAAAACGGTTCCGCCCGCTGCGCCAACGATCAAAGCCCTGTTCCTGCGGCGCCTGTTGCCTGAAGTTGTCCCTTCTATTGCTGTAAATAATAATTCCCAAAAACTTGTTCTGCCATCGTTATCAACATCCCCTCCGTTCTTGGTTAGTCCGGCAGCTACAATAAAGCCCAAAACTGTTACCGCTGAAATACCCAATATATTAACGCCTGTTTTATTTCTTATTTGGAGTTCCTGAATAGTATTTACGGGTATATGAATGCCGGTATTAGTCATGTACCGTTTGGTAGAACTCAGGATAAACATGGAATCCGTATGGGCAACCAAATAGCCTTTTACAGTACCGGAGTCAGCAATGATTTTGGCTCTATACTCAAGGTTTTCATTGGGTTTAATTTCCGGGTAATGCTGTGCAAAGCAGCCTATGGGCGTCATTAATAATAATAAAAATATTTTCATTTTTTATATTTTTAAATTATAAGACCAATCAGCCAGTTTGGTAGAGGTATGCTAAATTATAATTTCCCCTTTTGAATTTTTTATATTTTTTCTCCAGTTTCTCCCGGTTTTTAGGGTATGACAGGTAATTTCTTTGCTTATAGGAAATGCTGCCATCATGATGCAGGCTCACGGTTACAGGTTTTTCAAATGCCCCTTTTTTACCGGAGTAACAGTTCCATTCTCCCAGTTTTTCCCACACGGGTTTATATACAGGGTCCTTAAATTTCTTCCTGCCGGGCATTCCGGCCATGGCGTAACTGGCATTCATAATGCCGATACCCGTCATAACAAAACTTTCACAGGCATATACCGTAGCATTGTTGAATAGCCTGCTGGTGCCGATCATCAATGAATCTCCATTCATCCGCTGCTCCGGAATGTTTTCAACGGCAGGCAGTGTATAGGTGGCGCCGCCATAGCAGGAGCCGATGCCCACATTGGTATTCGTATCACAATAAGCGGCCAGTTTTTTCAGGTGAACTGTAAAGGCGCTGTCGCGGATGGATAGGTAATTGAATTCCTCATTACCAATTTCAAAAAGTGACCTGCGGCGCTGAAAATGGCCATGGCTGTCGAACCAGATATTGCCGATCATCGCATTTTTCCTTCTCAGGATACGGGTGATCTTTTTAACCATTTCCTTTGATGAGCCGGGTAAGATCACATAATAATCATTGACATGGTACTTATACATCCAGATGGCCTGGAACTGAAAACTAAAGGCTGCCTGGTCAAACTTTTTCTGTTTGGGTGATACAATAAAGTTGATCCGGGGAACAGGTTGGTCAATATTGCCGGGTACATTTTGTTCCATGGATTTCATGGTAATAAAAAGGCTGATCACTAAAAGATAAAATGACCTGAAGTGGTTGGGCATGATGGTTGATTTTTTCATTTTGTTGTTTTTTGAAATTCAGAGAACAGGGTTTTGCTGCCATTGATGGCATATCTTTTCCACCTGAGTTTTTTTCTTTTCAGTTCCAGTTCCCGGATATTGGAATAACCAAACTCAACAGCCTTATATTTTATATTTTTTTTCCACTCATTACATTTACCGGGGTAAATGAGTACAGAAGAATCTTTTACCTCCAGCAATATACCTTTCAGCTTATTCTCATTTACGGTAGTTAAAAGAATATTGTAAGCAGGTATTTTACTATCACCCGGGTCCGTTTGTGCAAATAAAAGAGTGGCACAGGTTAATAGAATGATGGCTGCAATCAGTTTCATGGTATTACTTATTTAGGTTTAAGGTATCCGGTTCATTAAAAATGAAAGCGGCAGTTTTACTGCTGAGTATATTTTTTTGCAGGGCAGCAGCATCGGCAGTGAGCAGTATATGATCCTTGTTTAATTTTTCATGTTTAACCCTGTTGCTTTCAATATACTTTTTCATGGCATCAATATCCATTCCGGCCACACTCAATTGGTTGTTGCCAATGAACTGCATGCTGTAGATAAAATGAATGGGCAGCAGGGCCGACCTGGTTTCTTCTCCCAGGGCTCTGAATTGGGGATGATCCGTATCCGGGGTACAATCAAAAAAATACCGGTTATTCATTTGAACCAAAAAACCGGTAAAATAGCTGGTATCATAAAAGGAGATCTTTTTGCCGCCGGCTTCACTCGTCTTTTTATCAATTACGGTAACCTGGTATTTCTGGGTTCCTGCTTTGTTGAGGATCACCTGTGTACCCATGTCTTTACCGGACCAGTGGCCAACAAGTTCTTCCCGGAAAATATAATCGTTTTCGTTTTCACTGATGGGGTAAAGGGAGCTTACGCAGGAGGTTATGTTAAGTGAAATAAACAGAACAAGACTGGAATAATATATATTTTTCATGTTGTCGGTTTTGGTATATGATGAATTTGGTCTGTTTCAAAAATCTTCTTCAAACATAGCATCCTGAAAATTCAAAACATAGCAGCAGTTAACAGTTGGCATTTATGGGTTGGTAATTATGATAATGGCGGGATAAACTGTTAAAAGACATTAACAAAAAATGCAGCCTCTGAACTTAACCCAGACCCGCCTGCCCCGATTCAGCAGTTAAAACGGGCTGTTGTATTTATTTATAATTAGGTTATCAGCAAAACTATACCAGTTACCAAAGGAAATGAGTAAAAGGCCAAAGGGGCTATGAATTGACAAAACAAGTTTATACTTTTAATTTATGCCTATACATCTCCGATTATACCTTTTGTTTATACTGGCATTAGAGCTTTGTGCATCAGGTAATATATGTGCACAGCAGAAAAGCGTGTTTAAACAAATTCAACTTGGCTCCCGAGGTATAATCCCATTTGAGCTATTCTGCTCAAAAGAAGGAATTGTTTGGATATCAGGGTCGGGTGGTATATGGTATTTTAAAGATGGGCAAGTTAAAGG
>CAZBIK010000339.1:0-3752 GCA_964491955.1 uncultured Ferruginibacter sp. | reverse complement strand
CACATTCTGCATTTCCAGCATCAATAAAGCCGAAGCTACAGCACTGCTGCTCAGCCCGCTTTTAAAATACAGCTCATCGATCTGGATACTGTCCTGCTGCTGCAGGATATCAACAACAATTTTCTCATCCGGCGAAAGTTCAATAAATAATTCCCGTTGTCTTTTTGCAGTTGGTTTTGGGATGGAGGTCCAGTTCATCATTTCCAGAAAATCCTGTGCTGAATTAATCAGTGCAGCTTTATTGTTTTTAATCAGGTAGTTACATCCTTCGCTTTTGCTATCAGTGGCGCGGCCGGGTATGGCAAAAACATCTTTGTTGTAACTGTTGCCCAGTTCGGCAGTGATCAGGGATCCTCCTTTTTTTCCGCTTTCCACTACGATCACCGCATCGCAAATGCCGGCAACGATCCGGTTGCGTTTTGGAAAATTCTGTTTATCCGGGTTGGTATTGCTCATGAATTCGGTGAGTAAACCGCCCTGTGTGGTTATATTTTTGGCCAGTGTTTTATTTTGATGCGGGTAGATCCGGTCCAGTCCGTGTGCCAGTACGGCAACCGTTTGCAGGTTATTTTTTAAAGCTGCTTTATGCGCAATGGTATCAATGCCGAATGCCAGGCCGCTGACCACTAAAATATTTTCTGCCTTCAGGTCTTCGGTCATTTTTTCGCAAACCATTTTGCCATAATCCGAATGGTTCCTGGTGCCCACAATGGAAATGATCCGGGAGCTGTTGAGGTCGGCATTGCCGCGGTAATAGAGCAGGGGCGGACTGTCGTAACAGTTCAGTAAACGCCTGGGATATGTTGAGTCGGTTAAAAAAAGCGGGCTGATCCTGTATTTTTCAATGAATTTTATTTCTGCTTCCGGGATGCTGAAATCGGTATAATCTTTTATGGATCTTGCCCTGGTGGTTCCGATACCTTCGATGATCTCCAGGTCTTTTCTTTTTGCGGTAAATATCGATTGTGCGTCACCGTAAATATTCACCAGTGCTTTGGCGTGTACATCGCCGATATTTGGCACAAGGGTAAGTGCGATCCGGTATAACAGGTCCTGGTGCATGCAGTTGGGTACGGTTGAAATGCACAGCAATAATAATAAAAATATTTAATTGGCGGTAACGGAAAGTTCGGTCCTCCTGTTCAGCGCCCTGCCTTGTTCTGTGGCATTGCTGGCCACGGGCCTGCCGGCGCCAAAACCTTTGTAGCTGAGGCGTTGGGCATTGACGGATCTGCCCAGTAAATAATCAACCACCGATCTGGCACGGTTGGCGGAGAGCACCAGGTTGTCTTTTTCGGTTCCGGTATTGTCCGTATGCCCGTCGATCTGGATCTTTAGATTGGGGTTGTCCTGTAAAAGCGAAACCAGTTTATCCAGTTCAGACCTGGATTCGTTTTGCAGGTCAAATTTACCGGTCTCAAAAAATATGTTCTTTAAAACAATGGTGGCCCCTTTTTCAATGGGCTGCAGGGGAATGTTTACCGTGAAAACAGAATCCGGGTTATTGCCGGCGAGTGAAAAATGGTCGGAATAAAATAAATAGTTTTTACGGTTCACATTAAACGCATAATCCTTTCCAACGGGTAAGGTTACCAGGTAATTGCCGTCTTCATCTGTCTGTATCCTGCTGACGGGATTGCCTGTTTTAAGATCGGTCAGTTCAACGGAAGAAGGCAGCCCTTCCTGTGTTTTTTTGTCAAACACCTTTCCTTTAACCCACCATGTTCTTAATGGCCTGATGTCTTCCCGGAGCTGGAAGGAATAGATATCCAGCCCGCCCTTTGTATCTGTACCATCGCTGGCATAGTAAGCTGTTTTACCATCGGCGGCAACAACAAGCGAACCCTGGTCATCAATGGTATTGACGGGATAGCCCAGGTTTTTGGCAACCGTCCAGCTGCTGTCGTTCACTTTTTTGGAATAAAAAAGATCGGTCATGCCATACCCCGGTTGCCCGTTACTGTTAAAATAAAGTGTTTCATTGTCGGCATGCATAAAAGGACAGCTTTCATCACCCGAAGTATTGATGGCTTCCCCTAAATTTTCCGGGCGGCTCCACTTGCCTGTGGGTAAGCGGTGTGTTACCCAGATATCGCGGCCGCCAAACCCGCCGGCCCTGCTGCTGGCAAAATACAGGTCTTTTTTATCGGGAGAGAGGGAGGGGGAAGATTCCCAGAAATCGGTATTCACCACCGGCCCCAGGTTTTGCGGGTCACTCCAGCCGTTCTTTGTTTGTACAGAAAAATACAGGTCGCAACTGCCTTCGCCTTCGGGATAATTGCAACCGGTAAAGATCAGGAGCTGCCCGTCCTGTGAAATGTTCTGGGCGCCTTCATTCAGGTTGGTATTTATTTTTCCGCCCAAAGCTGCAGCCTTACTCCATTTACCATCAATAAAATTGCTTTCATAAAAATCTTCATCACTGGCAATGCGGCGGGTAAAGATCATTTTGCTGCCGTCTATTGTAAAGGATGGGAAATATTCCAGCGCATCAGAATTGATGCTGTCGCCTAAATTCTGCGGTGCAAAAACATAGTCTTTTGAAGGATGTTTTTTTTCGTAATCAACAGCAAAAGTATAGGCTTCTTTCCGGTAATTCCCGGCCTTGACGCTCTGTGCATTTAATGTGGGGTTTGCTAAAAATTCATTGACCGCTGCAAGTGCCTTTTCAAATTTTCCTGCGCCTGCCAGGGAGATCGAGTAGGGGAGCAGGTATGTTTTTGAATACACCGGGTCCATGTTAAGGCCGGTTTCAAAATCGGCTACCGAAGCTTTATAATTCTTCAATTCAGCATGTATGCCTGCCCGTGATAAAAACACATCCAGGAATTTCGGGTCTAGGGCAAGTGCGTTTTCCAGGTATTTTAAAGCCACCGTGTAATTGCCGGCAGTGGCTTCTTCATAGGCCTGCCCGTAAATTTCACCGGCTTTTTTATTTACTTTCTGTGGGTCGTACCACTGGGCCGTGCAAATGAAAAATGAAAAAAGAAAAATAAACAATGCAGGAATTGCTTTCAGGATATTCGATTTTTTATGTGGCATTGGTTTTAATTCTTGTTCGTAAAGATAAAACGAATGCGGGTTTAACCGGCATGGCCTGCGGAATTATAACATTTTATTTTTAAGGGACATTGATGTATTTGTGTACCTGCAGCGATAACTCCCATTGGGGATTTTGCAGGATATACTCAATGATCATTGGGGTAACCTGTGCAGCTTTGTCCCATTCGGGCTGCAGGTATAATTTGCAGCCGGGAGAAACCAGTGCAGCATATTTTTCGGCCCATTCCAGGTCAGACCTGTTAAAGACAACCACTTTCAGTTCATTGGCCGCCGGTAAGATCCCCGGTAACGGCGCTTTGAATTTTTTTGGCGAAAGGCATACCCAGTCCCAGCTGCCGCTCAACGGATGGGCACCCGATGTTTCGATATGTGTTTTCAATCCGGCAGATTGAAGTGCATCAGTCAGATCAGTTAAATTATGCATCAATGGCTCACCACCGGTTATCACAACGATTTCTGCGGGCGTTTCCAGCACTTTCAACTTTAAACTTTCAACGTTAAACCTTGGATGCCCCGCTGCATCCCAGCTGTCTTTTACATCACACCATACACAGCCAACATCACAACCAGCCAGCCGTATGAAATACGCTGCCCTGCCCTGGTGAAAGCCTTCTCCCTGGATGGTATAAAAATGTTCCATCACAGGCAGTATCATTGTATCCGTATTTTTTGTTTGAACCATTGTTATC
>CAZBIK010000338.1:0-3769 GCA_964491955.1 uncultured Ferruginibacter sp. | reverse complement strand
TAACAGAACAGAAGAGTATAAGAAAATATATTGTGGAAAGAAGTTCAGACGGCAGAGCCTATGCAGCCATTGGAATCATCACGGCCATCAGCGAAAATAGTTTTACGTACGGCCATACTGACCATGATCCGCTTAATGGATTAAATTATTACCGCCTGCAAATTGCAGATGATATCAGTATAAGCTATAGCCATGTATTGGCAGTCGATCTTTCCGGAAAAGACAATGGGATCGTTGTTTACCCGGTTCCTGCCACAGGTGAATTGACGATCAGTGTAAAAAATACCTCGCTGCTTAATACAGAAGTTCAGTTGTTGAATGCAGAAGGGCGGCTGGTTCAAAAAATAAAACTGCACAGCATGCTGCAAAATATACCTGTTGGTCATTTACCGGCAGGTGTGTACTACCTGAAAACAGCAGATGGCCATTCAAACAGGATAGTAAAACAATAAACCGCTGCCGGCAAATATCCTGCGTTCATCCACCTGGTATCAATAAATATCTTACTTTACAAAATGAATTTACCGTTGTTTGAGCAATTGCATGCAGGTGGACATATATCAAGTGCATCGCTCCAAAAAATAAAAACAGCTCAGTCCAATAAATTATTTTCGGTTCATTGGGAGCTTAAAACAATGCTTTACCTGGGTGTATTGCTGCTGAGTGGCGGGTTAAGTATTTTGGTGTATAAATATATAGATACCATCGGCCACCAGGTAATATTGTTTGTGATTGCTGCGGTATGTGCCGGAAGTTTTTTTTATTGCTTCAAAAAAAAGCTCCCTTATTCAAATTCAAAGGTCTTATCGCCCGGTACTTTTTTCGATTATATCCTGTTGCTGGGCTGTCTTACATTCATCACATTTGTTGGGTACCTCCAGTTTCAATACAATGTATTTGGCAACAGGTACGGGTTGGCCACTTTTATACCCATGCTGGTATTGTTTTTTACTGCTTATTATTTCGATCACCTGGGTGTACACAGCATGGCCATCACCACGCTTGCCGCATGGGCAGGTATAGCAGTTACACCGGCCCGCATTTTACAAAAAAATGATTTTAACAGCGAAACAGTGATCATCACCGGTTTTTTGCTGGGCTTATGCCTGATTGCAGCAGGTTATTTATCTGCTTCAAGAAAAATAAAAAAGCATTTTGAATTTACATACAGCAATTTTGGAATACATATATTGTTTATATCCACCCTTGCAGGCATGTTTCATTTTGATACCATGTATTTACTGTGGTTCATGGTATTGGGTGGCATCAGTTATTTTTTTTACCGGAAAGCCATTGCCGAAAGATCATTCTATTACCTGCTGACCGGGAGTTTGTATTTGTATATTGGGCTCAGCTATTGCGTTATCAGGGTGATATTTGATTCGGCAGGCCTGGATATTGGCGCCGTTTATTTATTGTGCTTTTATTTTATACTATCCGCCACCGGCCTCATATTCTTTTTAATAAGGATGAATAAAAAAATTAAAAACCTATGATAGCCTACAATGGAATATGGCTGGATAATCTTGCAGCCAGGGAAGCCATTAACGATGCATTTTATGCAAATGCAATCAGCGCGGCAGAAAAAGACGCCGCTGAAACCATTTTCCCTGTTGGATTTTACAGCCCGAATATTTTCATAAGAATTGGACTGTTCATCCTCAGCTTTGTGATCGCCTGTTTTTCACTGGGGCTTTTATCACTGATATTTTTAAGCAGTATAGAGCATACCATGGGAGGGCTTACCATATTTTTCGGGTTACTGACTTATGGCGCACTGGAGTTTTTTATTCACACAAAACATCATTACCGGTCAGGTGTAGATGATGCGCTCTTATGGATAACAGGTATTTGTATTGTTGCAGGAATTAATCTAGCAGGCGAAATTTCATCTTCCGGAAATGCATTGATCGTTTTTGTGCTGGCTTCTTATTTTTTCCTTCGTTTTACAGATATGCTCATGAGCGCCATTGCCGGTTTGGCTTTGCTGGCTGTGGTTTTCTTTTTCTATAGTCCCCTGGGCAGTGTGGCAATGGCAACCACTCCTTTTTTACTGATGGGTATTGCTGCCTTCCTTTATTTATTTATTAAAAGAACAGCACATCAAAAAAGCTACAGGCATTACCGGCATGGCGGCACCGTTCTGGAGATCACCATGCTTATTTGTTTTTATGCTGCCGCTAATTATTATGTGGTAAGGGAAATGAGCAACAGCATGTTTAACCTTGGATTAAAGGAAAATGAAAGTATACCCCTTGGCTGGCTGTTCTGGATATTTACCGTACTTATTCCGCTGGTTTATATTTGGGGAGGGGTGCAAAAAAAGGATGCCGTTTTATTAAGAGTTGGACTGATAGCAGTTGCTACCATTGTATTTACCGTACGTTATTATCATTCTGTTTTACCGCTGGAAATTGTTATGCTGTTGGGCGGCATCATACTGATCGCTGTTTCTTATGCACTAACAAAATGGCTGGCACAACCTAAAAATGGATTAACATCGGCTGAGATCAACAAAAAGTATGTAAAGGATAAAGTGAATATAGAAGCGCTGGTGATCGCAGAAACATTTGGCAGCAACCTGCCGGCGGATGATCCCAAATTTGGCGGAGGAAGTTTTGGCGGTGGCGGTGCCAGTGGCGAATACTAGTAATTATGCATGACATCCTTTGCCGCCGTTTAATGTTTGATCAGGGGTTGTTTATTTCACTTTCTCAAACCGGTGATGCATTACCCGGGCCGACCATACCGTTAACCCGGTTATTTCCCCGTTGCTGTTTTTATTGAATAATATCCATTGGTCAAACCCGGACCCCTGGCCTTTTTCAGCAATATAATGAAACTGGTTCTCCCCATCCGGTTCCAGGATCGCATCCGGCATGGTGGCTCTTTTTAAAACCATTTTCCCGGTTTCGTTCAATATAAAATTCCAATAGTAATCCAGGTGTTTGCTGTAATATTTTCCTGTGAACTGTTTAAGATCTGTTGTAGCTGGCAGCCAACGTTTACTTTCTTTTTCCATGAGTTCTCCGGGAAAACCGTCGTCAAATTCAGCGGTTGCCTGCATGACTGTATTGCCTTCAGGCTGGCTGAATTTCACCTGCATGCCAAAACCTTCTTCGTAATAAAAAAGATCTTTCCCAACCGGGATCAGTTCTATTACATAATTACCCGTATACCTCGATTTCAATTTACCATCCTCAACATAAAAATCACTCAGCTTCCTGAGTTCATTAAAACTCTGCCACGAAACCTGGTTGAGCCAGCGATACCTGCCTTCGTATTTCTTTAAAGCAGCTTCTGTAACAGGGATGGGTTTTTTTATAAAAGCAGGTTTTACAAATGGAGTATCTTTTACATTGAGGAGGTAATTGCGGAGCAATTTATTTTGTGGAGCAAAACTTTCTCCATCAATATTGCCGATCGTTATAACGGCTAAACCTTTTGAAGGAATACGTGTGAGATAATTTTCGCCATTAACCCCTTCATGAATAATAACCTTGTGCCGATTAATGATATCCAGGCTATGCCCGGTAACGTAGTGATTCTTTTTGCCGGGTATCATCCGCACAGTTTCAAATAATTTTTTTAATGCTGAATGAAATTCTGAAGCCGGATCACTGACAGCCGCAGACCATTTTATCAGGTCATCCGCACAGGTGAGGATAAGATAATTTCCCCCGGGTGAGGTCTTCTGTACGTTATCATGAGTAAAACCATTCCCTGAGTATGAATATTTACTGGCACGGTTTGGAACAATATCCAGTGC
>CAZBIK010000337.1:0-3789 GCA_964491955.1 uncultured Ferruginibacter sp. | reverse complement strand
TTTGGTGCTTTGTTTGTATTATGGGGAGGCCTGAGTTTCTGGATCAGTAATAATAACGAACATATCCTGGCACATAAAGTATCCCAGCTCATTCTTAAAATGGATAATCCCTTACTGCTTGTTTTGGCAACTGCAGTCATTGGCGCATTGGTAGCTGGTTTTGCTGCCCTGGCCGGATGCTACCTGCGTAAATCAAAAGTTTGAAGGAATTTTGATACTTATATTTTGGGTTTCTTAACAAATACACCGTTAATTTTGTTGTTCTTAAAAAGCACGATGCCCAAATATTTTTTTTTTATTTTCCTTTTATTCGCCAACACTGCTTCAGCCCAAAAAATTTACGGTACCGTATTTTCAGACCAGGGCGACCTGCTGCCTTATGCTTCCATAACCATAAAGGGAACCTCTGTTGGAGCCAGTGCCAATAATAAAGCTAAATTTTCATTCACGGTATCGCCGGGAACCTACACCGTGGTTTGCCAGCATATCGGGTATCAAAAGCAGGAAAAGATCATCACCGTTTTAAGGGAAGATGAAGAAATAGCATTTGTGATGCCCCGGCAGCAACTGGATATGACCGAAGTAGTGGTAAAAAGCGGGGCAGAAGACCCGGCCTATGCCATCATCCGGCAGGCCATCAAAAAACGCAATTTTTATTTTGAACAGGTAAAGGGATTTGAATGCGAATTATACACGAAAGACCTGATGAAACTGCGCAGCCTGCCCAAAAAAATACTGGGCCGCACCATACCCGAAGAAGATATCAGGGATATGGGGCTTGATTCTTCCCGGAAAGGGATCATCTACCTGTCGGAGTCAGTTGCCAAAGTGTACACACAGCAACCGGATAAATTTAAAATGGAGATCATCAGCAGCCGGGTAAGCGGCAGTGATGGTTTTGGTTTTACGTTTCCCACATTCATCAGTTTATACCAGAATAATGTGTCGGTATTCCTGGACCGCTTAAATCCACGGGGGTTTGTATCGCCCATTGCCGATGCAGCCATCAGTATGTATAAATTCAAATACCTGGGCAGTTTTTATGAGGATGGAAAAGAGATCAACAGCATCCAGGTGATACCCAGGCGCAGTTATGAACCCGTGTTTTCCGGAACGATCAATATTACAGACGGCGACTGGCGCATTCACAGCTGCGACCTGTTGCTGACCAAAACAGCGCAGCTTGAGATCGTGGATACTTTAAAGATCACCCAGATCCATGTGCCGGTGGGCAATGATGTATGGCGCGTAAAGAACCAGATGATCTATTTCAATTTTAAACAGTTTGGTATTGATGCCATAGGCAATTTTGTTTCGGTTTATTCAGGATATAAAATAAACCCGGTATTTGCAAAGAACAGGTTCAACAATATCATCATCAATTATGATACTGCGGTCAATAAAAAACCGGTGGCTTATTGGGATTCTACAAGGCCCGTACCGCTGGAACCCGAAGAGAAAATGGATTACCAGGTCAAAGACAGTATTTTCCAGCTAAACAGGGATTCTGCTATGAGCCAGACCTCGGTTGATTCTTTAAATAAAAAGCAGGGTAAACTAAAAGTATATGATGTTTTCTGGAAAGGGATACATCGTACAAAATATACAGTAAAAGGCAATCACAACTGGGGTGTGGAATCTATGATCAAAGCAATGGAATATAATACGGTGGAAGGGTTGGTGGTCAATTTTTTTCCCTATTACAGCCGGTATCTTAAAAAGATCAAAACCAATTTTTCGTTTGAGCCAAGTGTGCGGTATGGATTCAGCAATGGCCACCTGAATGCCTGGGCCGACCTGTATTTCCGTACCCGCGACTGGGAAACGGATAAGAAATTAAAGCGGCAGACCTGGACCATTTCCGGCGGCAAAAGGGTGAGCCAGTTCAATAAATCAAATCCCATTACTGCCCTTACCAATTCGATAAATGTCCTTTTATGGGGCGATAATTTCATGAAGATCTATGAAAATTATTTCGGCAGTGTCAGTTTTAATAAACGGTACGAAAATGGATTGCGTTTCAATGTGAATGTATTGTATGAAGACAGGATACCCCTTGACAATACAACGGACTTTACGATATTTAAAAAGAATGCTGTTAATATTAAACCCAATTTCCCTTTCGAAAGAATTGATCAGCAATTCATGGCACACCAGGCTTTTGTGATCAGTGTGGATGTAAGCATCAAGCCCGGGCAAAGATATATTCAGTTTCCCAACCGCAAAATGTCGGTTGGATCCAAATACCCCACATTCAGCTTCAATTATACAAAAGGATTTGAGGATATTTTTGGCAGTGATGTGAATTTTGATAAATGGCGTTTAAGCATCAGCGATGACAAAAATTTTAAACTGGCCGGCCTGTTGAAATATAAATTCGGTATAGGCGGTTTTTTAAACAACCGGAAAGTTTTTATACAGGACTTCCATCACTTTACCGGTAACCGGTCAACCAGGGCCAGCGAATATGTCAACAGTTTTCAGCTGGCACATTATTACATCTACAGCACCACCGACCCATTCTATGGTTTCGGGCACCTGGAACATCATTTCAACGGTTTGCTCACCAACAAGATCCCCCTGTTCAAACGGCTGAACTGGAACCTGGTTGCCGGCGGCAATGCATTGTACACTAAAAGGGACAATAATTATACTGAGATATTTGTGGGCCTGGAAAACCTGTTTAAAATTTTCAGGGTTGATTATGTATACGCTTTTGCCAGCAATAAGCAGCAAAGATCAGGTATCCGTATAGGCACCGGGGGCATATTGGGCGGCAGTGTGGGTGCGGGCAATAACCGGAGCCGCCGCAATACCTCCGTCAGTTTGTAGTCATCATTTTAATCAATATCTTTGCTGCACAATTTGGTTTGCCTGCAAGCATCCAATCTTACACAGGGGTAAAACCCTGTTAACGGTTTCCCGCCACCGGCGGGATCAAATAAAACATACTATGGCAGTCTTACACAACCGCGTTTCACAGGCGGAACTTAAAAAATTACTGTACGCAGAAACGGAGCACCGTACAACCATTTCCTTCTACCGGTATTTCCAGGTGGATGATCCCAAACTGTTCCGGGATGAACTGTATAAGGCTTTGAATGCCCTGAAGGTATTTGGGCGTATTTATATTGCTACCGAAGGCATCAATGCGCAGGTAAGCGTACCCGATAGTAATGTGGATGCCTTCAGGGATCACCTCAATACCATTCCGGCATTAAAGGATATCCGGCTGAATGTGGCAGTAGACAATGACGGGAAAAGTTTTTGGGTGCTTAAAATAAAGGTCAGGGAAAAGATCGTGGCAGACGGTATCACCGACCCCGGTTTCAGCATGCAAAACAGGGGCAGTTATGTGAATGCCGCACAAATGAATGAACTGCTGCAGCAGGATGATACGATCGTCATTGACATGCGCAACCACTACGAATATGAAGTGGGGCATTTTGAAAAAGCGATCGAGATACCCAGTGACACCTTTCGTGAGCAGTTGCCCATGGCCGTGGAAATGATGAAGGATAAAAAAGACAGGAACATCATCATGTATTGTACCGGTGGCATCCGCTGCGAAAAAGCCAGCGCTTATATGCTTCATCATGGTTTTGATCATGTGTACCACCTCGAAGGCGGTGTGATCAATTATGCCCGGGAAGCTAAAAAGGCCGGGCTGGAAACCAAATTCATTGGTAAGAATTTTGTTTTTGATGACAGGCTGGGGGAGCGGATCACGGATGATATCATTGCCAGGTGCCATCAATGCGGCAAACCAGCTGATACCCATACCAACTG
>CAZBIK010000336.1:0-3799 GCA_964491955.1 uncultured Ferruginibacter sp. | reverse complement strand
CCAGCTGTAAACGGAATATTACCGAAAACAATCCGCCGATGATGGCCCAGATGATGCCGGTAACCAAAAACTGCTTGGCGATCATTTTATGATCCTGGCTGAAAACGTATTTGGATATAAACGTTTCATGATGGTGATGTTCATGATGGGCATCATGTGCTCCGTGAATATCTTCATGCTGTAATGTGGCTGCGGTACTCATATTCTTTCTTTTTTATCCCGCCTCAGGCGGGACCCGTTTTAATTATTTTTTTCCAGGCAGAACCTGTGTTACCTGTTTGGTAGTACTGTCGGTTATATTTTGAGCCGGCGCCTTGTCCGGGTACAAAGTATAGTATTCCGATTTTTGTTCAGCCAGCCATTTTTTATACTCTTCCATGGTCTCCACAATGATCACACCACGCATGGCATAGTGGCTTGCGCCGCACAACTGGTCACAGGCAATTTCATAATTGAATTCCGGGTTGCCGGTTTTCTTCTTCATTTCGGCCGTAGTGATCTTGGGTGTAAACCATTGTGTGGTAGGGATACCCGGAACGGCATCCATCTTCAGCCTGAAATGCGGAAGACCAACATCATGAATCACATCCTGTGAGTGAATCACCATTTTTACCGGTACTCCCACGGGGATATGCATGGTGGTATTGATGTGTATATCATCCCAGCTAGCCGGATCTTCAAAATCCACACCCAGGTTGTTTTTTGACGTGGTTAATTTATAATTCTTTTTTCCCAGTACTTTATCTGCACCCGGGTACCTGAACTCCCAGGCAAACTGGTGGCCGGTTACTTCAACCACGATGGAATCCTTTGGTGCATCGCCGGTAATTTTAAACCAGTATTTCAATCCAAAAACAACCAGCACGGTTAAAAAGATAGCCGGAACGGTTGTCCAGATCAGTTCCAGTTTGGTATTGTGCGGAAAATAAAATGCTTTCTGTCCGTCTCTTTCCTGGTATTTAAAGGCGAACCAGAATAATAAAACCTGTGTGATCACAAATACAACACCGGTGATGGCAATGGTGATGAGCAGCATCAGGTCGATCTTTTCACCTTCCACAGATGCCGAGCCCTGGGGAAATAAGGTTTTACCGTAATACAGTTCATTGCAGTACCAGGCGCCGATCAATCCAAAAACCAGGAACCCAAGCAGGAAAAATGCATTGATCTTGTTATTCTGTTTACGGGTCTTGTCCTCACCTTTTAAAACGCTTACATATTCACTGGCTTTCGCAATCTGAAAAATGACTACGAAGATCAGTACCCCTAAAGCTATCATTAAAAACTCCTTCATGATTCAAAGTTATTTTCTGTAAATATTATTCTAATCTCTTGTTTAAACCCCAATTCAATATTCACCTGCTTTCTGCCTCAAAAACAGGTTTTTTAATTATGTATGGTGAATCATACTCTCTTTCAGGAAAGGATGATTTTTTGCCAGCAATGAATGTTTGCTCAGATACCTTCCGGTACCCCACATGATCAAACCAATGAACAGGGCTGCCGTTCCAAATTCAAAGAATCCCAGGGAATAATGTGCATGCAGTGTTCCCGGCATCACCATCTGGAAGAAATCGATCCAGTGGCCAAAAATGATCAGCACAGCCATAAAGGTTACCATGGTCCAGTTTCTTTTGGTGCCCTTCTTCATTAATATCAATAACGGGCAAAGGAAATTCAGGATCAGGTTTAAAAAGAAGATGGCTTTATAAGGTCCTGCTTTTTCTGCTGTTCCTATTCTTTCAATAAAATATTTTGTTTCTTCCGGCTGGTTACTGTACCAGATCAGCATGTATTGGGAGAACCACAAGTATGTCCAGAAAACCGAGAAGGCAAACATGAATTTACCCAGGTCGTGCAGGTGCTCCTCGGTAACATACTCAAGCTGCCCGCGGTTCTTTAAATAGATCACAAACAGGGCGATCAGCGACATGCCTGATACAAAAGTGCTGGCAAATGTGTACCAGCTGAACATGGTGCTGTACCAGTGTGCGTCTATGCTCATGATCCAGAGCCATGGAATGGTTGATGCCACGGTCAGGGTAAATACAACGGTATATAATGAAGCCCACACGGTATTGTCCCAGATCCACTTTTTACCGGTCTCATAATCCATATGTCCTTTTCTGTCGCTTTCCAGGCTGAGGCTGCGCATTTTTTTACCCAGGAACCACCACAGGAAAATGGTACAGAAAGAAAAGACGGCATAGAACATCGGGTTCAAAAATCCTTTCTTGCCGTTCAATATATGGTCATTGGCAACTGCTTCCTTATCCAGCCAGTGATAAATATCTGTACGGTGTCCAAAAACGATCGACATTAAAATAACAAAGGTGATAACACCCAAAATAGGCACCACGCTGGAGATGGCTTCTGATACCCTTCTGAAAGCAACAACCCACCCCGCCATGGCCATGGTGGTTACACAAATAAAGAACATGGCCGCATTTACCACCAGTAAGAAGAACACGCTGTTTTGCAACAGTACGGCCCAAAAACGGGTACTGTTCACATTTTCGCCATGCCCTGCATGCGCAAACGGATTGAACATAATAAATCCATACAACAATGCCACAACGCCGACAGCGATCAGTCCATACGTCCACTTTTTATAACTGCCCGGTAATTGAAATTGATGATCCATCTAAGCTTTATTTTGTGTTAATATGGCCTCTCCCTCAATCCCTCTCCATCCTTCGACATGCTCAGGACGAGGGAGGCCAAACTTGGTTAATTTAATTCATTTTTATTACTAACAATTCTACATTTATTCTTTATAGTACAATATGTGCTCCTGTTACTTCTTTACTGCTGCACTGTCTGTTTTTACCGGGGCTTTTACCGTTGCTGCTGAATCAGCTGCCGGCTTTGCCTCGAGTGTTCTGATATATTGTACAATTCTCCAGCGCTGTTCCCTGCTTAACTGTGAGGCATAACTGCCCATGTTATTCTGGCCATAGGTCATTACATAAAATATCCTTCCGTCGCTGTAGGTTGGTGATGTGGCAATGATGCTTTTTACACCCCCTACTTTTGGAGCCAGCGGACCGTTTGCTTCGCCCTTGGCACCATGACAGACCGCACAGTTGATATTGTATAAACGTCCTGCTTCTTCCAGTTCTTTACCGGCCATCGGTTCCAGCGGATTTTTTACCTGTGCGCTTAAATTAATCAACGCATTGCTGTCGATCGGGCCTTTGGCAGGATCGGGAACCACCGAAAAAGGAAACTGTTCGCCTCTTTTAATCGTACCGGCCGGGGCCATGGTATTGTAGAATATTTTATGCCCTGCATCATTGGGGTTGGCAGTAAAAACAGATGAGTCGCGGGTTGCATAGGTTTCATATGCACGGCTATAAGCCATATCCGGCATATAGATCTTCCCGGGGTCACGTTTATCCTTACAACCAATAAACACAGCAGCCATTGACAGGATCAGCGTTGCTGTAATTGCAAATTTTTTCATTCTGATATTCTTCTTATTATAAAATGAGGCGTTTATTTCCCCGTTCTTATTGTTATTACTGTTAATACCCGGGTTCTTCTTTATACAGTTTTTGTTCACGGTCGTACCTGCCGATCCACCAGCCGGTTTCTACTTCCTGTATATTTATTTCCTGTGCGCCTGCTGTTTGCAGGAACGACTGTACTTCAGCATCATTTGTTTTTTCGGTACATTCTATGACCATTACAAAAAGGTCATCGGTAGCCCTTGGGTGAAAATGGTGCTTCTTTACAAAAGGCGCCAGGTTACACAGGTAACAGAATGTGAGTACCATACCCACTGCCGAAAATAAAA
>CAZBIK010000335.1:0-3802 GCA_964491955.1 uncultured Ferruginibacter sp. | reverse complement strand
GCGCAATACCTGCCTGCCGTTAAAGCAGGGAAGACCATAGATCAACGCGTTGATTCGGTTTTAAAACTGATGACACTGGATGAAAAGATAGGACAGCTTAATCAATATAACGATGACTGGAATGCTACCGGCCCGGTTACATTAGACAGTACAAAAAAACAACAGGTTCTTAAAGGCCAGGTGGGTTCATTATTAAATTGTGTAGGAACAGTCAGAACAAGAACCTGGCAGAACATTGCCATGCGGTCACGTTTAAAAATTCCGTTGCTATTTGGGCAGGATGTTATTCATGGATACAAAACAACATTCCCCATTCCGCTGGCCGAAGCATGCAGCTGGGATATGGAAGCCATAAAGTTATCTGCCAGAACAGCTGCCACGGAAGCAAGCGCCGCAGGCATCAACTGGACCTTTGCACCCATGGTTGATATTGCCCGTGATCCCCGCTGGGGAAGGGTTATGGAAGGAGCAGGTGAAGATCCATACCTGGGTTCTAAAATTGCATATGCCAGGGTAAAGGGTTTCCAGGGAAATAACCTGGGAGACATCAATTCGGTGATGGCTTGTGCAAAACACTTTGCAGCTTATGGCGCTGCCATTGGAGGCAGGGATTATAATGCTGTGGATATGAGTGACAGGCTTTTGTGGGAAGTTTACCTCCCACCCTTTAAATCAGCACTTGATGCAGGCGCTGCTACCTTCATGAATTCATTCAATGACCTGAATGGTGTTCCTGCAACCGGCAATAAATACCTGCAGCGCGATATCCTGAAGGGAAAATGGAACTTCAAAGGTTTTGTGGTAAGCGACTGGGGTTCAGTTGGTGAAATGATAGACCACGGCAATGTTAAGAATGAATATGAAGCAGCTTTTTCTGCCATATCCGCCGGATGCGATATGGATATGGAAAGCCGTTGTTATAAAAACAACCTGGCCAGCCTGGTAAAAGATAAAAAGATCAGTATTGCATTAATTGATGATGCAGCAAAAAGAATTTTACGCAAAAAATTTGAACTGGGATTGTTTGATGATCCTTATAAATTCTGCAATGCAGCAAGGGAGCAGGATGCATTAAATAACCCGGCACACACAAAGATCGCACGGGAAATGGCCGCAAAAAGTATTATGCTGCTGAAGAATGAGAATAACCTTTTGCCCCTGTCTAAAAACATTAAAACCATTGCATTTATCGGTCCGCTGGTAAAAGCGCTGAAACAGAATAAAGGTTTCTGGGATGTGGAAGTACCGGGTGTGGATTCAAATTTTATTGTATCTCAGTGGGAGGGGTTACAAAATAAAATTGCTGCAGGCTCAACGCTGCTTTATGCAAAGGGTTGCGAAATTGAAGGCGATGATAAAAGTGGTTTTGCAGAAGCAGTTGAAACAGCAAAAAGAGCTGATGTGGTGATACTGAGTATTGGCGAAAGAAGGGATATGAGCGGTGAAGCAAAAAGCCGCAGCAATATCAATATACCCGGCGTGCAGGAAGATTTGCTTGTAGAATTACTGGCCACCGGCAAACCGGTTGTTGTATTGATCAATGCAGGCAGGCCGCTGGTATTTAATTATACTGCCGATCATGCACCGGCTATTTTATACACCTGGTGGCTGGGCAGCGAGGCCGGAAATGCCATTGCCGATGTGTTGTTTGGCGATCATAATCCTTCGGCAAAACTGCCAATAAGTTTTCCTTACAGCGTGGGGCAGATACCCATTTACTACAGCCATTTTAATACCGGGCGCCCGGCAACAAACGACGCCAACCGTAATTATAACTCTTCTTATAACGACCTGTCCATTTTTCCCAGGTATGAATTTGGTTATGGATTAAGTTATACCAGTTTCCAATACAGTAACCTGCAGTTAAGTAAAAAGAAAATAAAGGGAAATGAAGAACTGGCAGTTTCATTTGTTGTTACAAATACCGGCAAATATGAAGGCGGGGAGATTGTACAATTATATATCCGGGATATGGTCGGGTCAATTGTAAGGCCGGTAAAAGAGTTAAAAGACTTTATGAAAGTAAAATTGAAGCCGGGAGAAAATAAGCGCTTAACGCTTTTCATCAACAGGGAAAAACTTTCCTTTTATAATCAGCAACTGCAATGGGTGGCAGAGCCGGGCGATTTTGAAATAATGATCGGGGCTTCATCAAAAGATATCCGTTTAAGAGATAATTTTGAATTGGTTAAATAAGCCTTATGACTAAAAATATCATTTTCGACCTGGGCGGCGTTTTGCTGGATATCAATTATCAAAACAGCATTGATGCCTTCAAAAATGTGGGCATTCAAAACTTTGAAGACATGTTTTCGCAGTTTAAGGCCGATGCCCTCTTTGAAAAATTAGAGACCGGTGAAATCCCCGAAATTGAATTTTATGAAGCCATTAAACAAAGAACCCCGCAGGAAATAACCAACAGCCAGATCGACAACGCCTGGAATGCCCTCATCCTTAATTTCAGGACAGAAAGCCTGGCTCAACTGGAAAAACTTGCCGGCAGGTATAAACTGTATTTATTGAGCAATACCAACAACATCCATTTAAAATATTTTAAAGCATTATTTACCCGTGAAACCGGTAAACCATCTTTTGATACATATTTCAGTAAAGCATGGTACAGCAGTGAAGTAGGACTACGTAAACCCGGAACCGAAATATTTGAATTTGTTTTACAACAGGAGAATTTAAAAGCTGCCGAAACGCTGTTTATCGATGACACGCTGATGAATATTGAAACTGCGAAGAAACTAGGGTTCAAAACCCACCACCTTTTACCAACCGAAAGAATAGAAATGCTGGAGATAATTTCTTTTTAAACGGAATGCAATTATTGCCAGTTGCTAATTGCTTATTCCCAATTCGTACTACTTAACCTCCTCAAATTCAATATAATCCTCCTTTGATGGTTTGGCAGCCTTTTCTTTAGAAGCAGCTTCATATGCACTGGCTTGCTGCTGATTCATTTGTTCAGTCATTTTGCTCTGCATTTCACCCATTTTTTTATTGACCTGTTTGGTGGTCTTATATACCGGTATAATGAAATCAAATATCAGCTTATACAACAGGTACAGCACCAAAAGCTCAAATATTACCCTGATCAGTCCCATGCCGCAAAGTTATAAATCAAACAAATGCGGGCCTGTTAAAATTTATTCCGGGAAAAATAAACGGTTCACCCATAGATTTTGGCAATTACCGGGGCATTTCCTATATTTGCAGCAGACAAAGAAGCAAATGAAGGGGACGGTGGCGTTCCCTTCTTCTTTTATCATGACCCAGGACACACAAATACAGGCGGTAGAAAAACTGATAAAGCCATTGCTTTTTGATGATATTTTCCTGGTGTCGGTAAAAATAAAGCCAACCAACAATTTTAAGATCTTTTTGGATGCGGACAGCGGGCTTGGAATTGAGAAGTGTATTAAAATAAACCGGGCACTGTACAAGATCATGGAAGAAATGGGGATGTATCCCGATGGTGATTTTTCGCTGGAAGTGAGCAGCCCCGGGCTGGATGAACCATTGAAACTGCTGCGCCAGTACAAAAAAAATACCGGGAGGGAAGTGGAAGTAATTACCAACGATGACTTGAAAAAAGAAGGCAGGCTCACTGGTGTAACCGAAGAAAAAATTACCATTGAATACACAGAAGGAAAAGGCAAAAAAGCAGCGGTAAAAACAGAGGATATTTACTTTAATGATATTAAACAGACAAAAGTTCAGATCAGGTTCTAATTATTAAACAAAACCCCTACCCCGGCGGGGAATGAGGACGGAGCGGAATATGGCAAGTATTAAT
>CAZBIK010000334.1:0-3803 GCA_964491955.1 uncultured Ferruginibacter sp. | reverse complement strand
AATTCACAATCCTTCGAAAAGTCTTTACCCCTGTTTTTTTTCACTTATTAAAAATTAAACCATGAGAAGGATTGTTCTTTCACTGATCGTACTATTTACAGTAGCGTTCTTAGTTTCCTGTGCTAGGGGTATTTCGCCGGAACAGGCCGCCAATGGCGGGGCAAAATGCGGTAGAAATTATATTCGCTGATTTTCCTTACATGTTGTTTCAATGCAGACCGTTAATCAACGGTTAAGCGGGTTATTTTTTATAACCGGTTAAGTCAATTTTTGGTTTATCTTTACAGCCTAAATCAAGATTATGACTTTATCTATTGTAAACAACATTTTATTGTTATCAATGCCAGGTGGCAGCGAATGGATCCTCATTATTATTGTTGTATTACTGATGTTTGGCGGTAAAAAAATACCTGAACTCATGAGGGGTGTGGGCCGTGGCATGCGTGAATTCAATGATGCCAAAAACAATGTGAAGACGGAGATCGAAGAGGGTATGAAAGAAAAAGAAACACCTGTAAAATAACTTAACCGGGAATAAATCATTCCTGTTCTTCGGCTGAAGTGTGCCCGTTCCCGGGATCGCTTCAGCCGATTTTATATTAACCGAAGCAGCATGTACAATGATGAATGGACACAAGGATATCAGGCAATACCATGAAGAACTGGCAGGGAATAAAACAACCTGTGTGGAAACTGTCCGGTTTTACCTGCAGCAAATTGAAGTACATAAAAACCTGAATGCATTCATCGAAGTGTATGCTGATGAAGCGCTGGCACTGGCCAGGCAGCTGGATGAAAAAAGAAATAATGGCGGGCCGCTAAAAAAACTGCACGGTGTGGTGATCGCCATTAAAGATGTACTCTGTTATAAAGGCCACGTGGTTACTGCATCCTCAAAAATACTGGAAGGATTTACCAGTTTATATACTGCCACCGCTGTTCAACGACTGCTGGATGAAGATGCCATCATCATCGGCAACTGCAACTGTGATGAATTTGCCATGGGCAGTTCCAATGAAAATTCTGTTTATGGCAATGTATTGAATGCACTGGACCATACAAAGGTTCCGGGTGGGTCTTCAGGCGGGAGTGCCGTTGCCGTTCAGGCAGGTTTATGTATGGCCAGCCTGGGCAGTGATACAGGTGGTTCGGTAAGGCAACCGGCAGATTTTTGCGGCATATTGGGCATGAAGCCGGCCTATGGCAGCATTTCACGACATGGATTGATCGCTTATGCGTCCTCGTTTGACCAGGTGGGTATTTTTGCAAATACCGTGGAGGATATTGCCCTGTTGCTGGAAGTAATGAGCGGTGCGGATGAGTTTGACAGTACGGCCCTGGCAATGGGCAATTGGCAATGGGCAAAGGGCAATGAGCAGTCTGAAAAGAAATACAGGATCGCTTATTTTAAAGAAGCGGTACAGCATCCTTCACTTGATAAAGAAATAAAGGAAACGATCTTAAACCTGGTTGATGAACTGAGATCAAAAGGGCATACGGTTACAGAAATTGATTTTGAATTGCTGGATTATGTTGTTCCGGCCTATTATGTGTTAACTACAGCAGAAGCCAGCAGCAACCTCGGCAGGTATGACGGGATCCGCTTTGGATATCAAACCGCTGGCAATATTAAAGAATTAACAGAGTTTTATAAACAGACCAGGAGTGAAGGATTTGGCAGGGAAGTACAGCGAAGGATCATGCTGGGCACCTTTGTTTTAAGCAGTGGTTATTATGATGCCTATTTTACCAAAGCCCAGCAGGTTCGCCGGTTGCTGGTTGACAAAACTGAAGCCATATTCATTGATTATGATGCAGTTATAATACCTACAAGCCCAACCACAGCTTTTTCACTCGGGGATAAGACAACTGATCCCATTGCCATGTACCTGGCCGATATTTTTACGGTCTTTGCCAATTTAACGGGTATTCCGGGTATCGCGGTTCCTTTGTTTAAACACAGTAACGGCATGCCTTTTGGAATACAGGTTATGACTAAAAAATCAGATGAACTAACTTTGCTGAAGCTGGCCAGCCAGCTTATTAAAGAACAGGTCTTAAATTAGCATGATCTCATGAGGCATTTTATTTTCATAATCGTTATTCAATTTCTTTTCATCACTGTAAAAGCCGGCATTACTGTGGATATACCGCAACAGCCTGTAATTGCAGATACAGGCACCATACCTGATACGATTGATGATAAGCTGATTGAAGAAGTTATAAAAACAAAGGCCCCGCCTGAAAAAGAAAAAGTGCAGTACTTCAGCCAGGTTACCAAATACGGGTTCAAGAATTTATTTGCCAAATACAATTACAACCCTGCGTTGCCTTATTCTTCGCAGGTAAATCCCCATGCGGAAAGTTACATGCAGGATTATTTAAAATCGCACAGCAACAACCTGATCAAAATGAAGGGATGGGGCCAGCCCTATTTTAACCTGATCGACAATGTGCTGTCGCAATATGGTTTACCGCGTGAACTTAAATATTTAGCCGTTATAGAAAGTAATTTAAGTACAAAAGCTACCAGTTGGGTTGGTGCCGGCGGCCCCTGGCAGTTTATGCCATACACCGCCAGGGATTATGGCCTGGTTGTTAATAATGTTTTGGACGAACGCAGGGATTATTATAAGAGCACCCATGCTGCAGCCAGGTACCTGTTAACCCTGTACGGCCAGATGAAAGACTGGCTGCTGGTGATAGCAGCTTACAATGGCGGACCGGGCAGGGTTTACAGCGCCATTAAAAAAAGCGGCAGCCGGAATTTCTGGTCGCTTCAGTATTATTTGCCCACAGAAAGCCGAAATCATGTTAAGAAATTTATTGCCACGCATTATATTATGGAAGGAACCGGGGGTATAACCACTGCATCAAATGTATCGGGCAATTATGATCCAAGGGGTGGTGTGAATTCTTACGATGTAAAACCCAACTTAACGGAAGAAGAGAAGGAATTTGCAACCACGCAAAGCATTACCGGCAGGTTCAATTCCCTGGTGATCAGCAAAAACCTGTTGATGGATATTGCCACATTTAACCGGTATAATCCCGACTTTGATAATTTAATGAGCATTAACGGCAATTATGACCTGCGTCTGCCTGCCGATAAGATGCAGCTCTTTTTAGCAAACAAATATGTGATACTGAACGAGTGTGTACAATTGCTGCTGGGCGATAACCCGGAGCCCCCACCCAGTCAATCTGTTACCTACCCTTTTCCTAAATCAACAAAGAAAAGGGGAAAGTAAGTCTATTCCAGTACTTTCAACATGGCAGCAGCCTTCAGTAAAGATTCCTCGTATTCCAGAGATGCATCGCTGTAATAAGTAATACCACCACCGGTTTGAAATGACAGGTAATTTTCAGTTTCATTATACAGGATACTCCTGATCACCACGTTAAAATCAAACGATCCACCGGGCTTTACATAGCCTATAGCACCTGAAAATAACCCGCGCCTGGTTTGTTCATATTGTTCAATCAGTTCCATCACCTTTTTTTTGGGGGCACCCGTCATGGAACCCATGGGGAATGTGGCTTTAATACAATCGATCCAGTTCATGCCTTCTTTCAACTCTCCGCTGACCGTGCTGATCATCTGGTGTACCTGCGGAAAACTGTAAATGCCGAACAGTTCATCAACCTGCACGGTGCCGGGTCTGCATATTTTACTCAGGTCATTCCTCACCAGGTCAACCACCATTACATTTTCACTCTTTTCCTTGGGGCTTTGAAGTAAATAGTTTTTTGCTGCTTCATCTGCTGCAGCATTTTCCAGGTTCCTTTTACTTGTTCCCTTA
>CAZBIK010000333.1:0-3818 GCA_964491955.1 uncultured Ferruginibacter sp. | reverse complement strand
TTTCATCATACAGGCTGATCTCTTTTTTATCAGCATTGTTTAACAAAGTGCGAATCAGCTTTGAAAAGGTTGTGAGATAGGTAACCGATTTTTCATTCTCATTCTGCTGTATCAATGATTTAATGGAATTAAGGCTATTGAAAATAAAATGTGGATTCATTTGGGCACGGAGGGCTTTGGCTTCCAGTTCAATGGCTTGAATTTTAAGTGTAGCTTTTTCCTGCTCCAGTCTTTTTTTATTTTTATGATTACTCTGGTAAACAAAATATATAATATTCCAAACTGTTAATAAAGGGGCACCAATCAACAGTGATTCAATGAGAAGCTGCAGGTTCTGTGCGGCAGAATTATTATTCCATATCTCTTTTATTTCCTGTTCAGTATGGCTAAATATTCCATACCAGGTTCCGAAAAAAACGGTCAGGATCAAAACCGGAAAAAACATTTTCAAAAAAGTCATTTCCCTTAATCCAAATTTCCTGATAGTCAGGCACATTAAATGACTGAACAGAATTCCTGTAATGATTGTATAAACGGATTCCCTGATAGCTACCGGGAATGTTGATTCGTTATAAACCTGCGTAAAATCAAAGGCTCCAACTAAACCCCAACCCCAAAACTGGCATTTCCAATATGTTGATACCTGTTTAGACATGTATTCTATAACTTACCTGATAATAATATTGTTTTAAACCCCTGTCGGAGTTCATTTGATTTTACTTCGGTCACTTTTGCTCTTTTATATTTCACTTTTCAACATCCGCATCAACACTTATACTTATTCCTCCGAACCGGTTTTTTTGCCACTGTCCATGGCTTGTCTCTTTGAAATAAGTTTTTTCCGTAAATGATCCACAAAATTCTATGTTTCCCGGCCCTAAATCCTTTACATGTTCCAGCGATACGAGAAAATCGCCATCTACAACTATATTATAAGATTGCAAATCAATACTGATTTTGTCTTTAACCTGGTACTTTGAAAGATTTATATAAACAGGATCTCTCAGAACATTTTCAAACCTCAATTCGCCGAGAACTTTGTAAATGTTTATTCTGTAGAAAACAGTATCATAACTGCAACGTAAAACATTGATGTTTACTTTCTTAATTACAGCCGATTTTTTTACTTTCATTAAAATTCCATATTCTTTGCCTAACAGGGGTTTTTGGGGTATCACACTTAACTTACGGGACCGGGTAATAACACCCAGGGTTTTCTGTTCAAATATCTTCGGGTTTATCAATACTTCATCAAGTTGATAATAATTTTTTTCTAGTACAATATTTTTACCGGTTTCATTTCTTAATGCTGATATTTTTATTGAATATGGCATATATCCGATGCAGGTGAATAATAGCGTATCATCGTCATTTTTTTCATCTATCTGTAATTCGTACCTGCCGGCAACATCTGAAACGGTGCCTATATTTTTTCCAGCAACGCCGATATTTACATATGCCACCGGTAACTTATCCTTTTCATCAACAACAATTCCGGAAATACTTTGCCCGGATATTTCATAACCCTGTATTATAAATAAAGTAATTATAATTACCAGTTTTTTCATTCTGACTCTTTAAATTTTAAATTAACTGTTGTACCTCTTGCCATTCCTGTTTCATCTTTCTTATCAATAATCTCCAGCGCTGCCTGGCGTTGCTGCAGCAGGTTATTCAGTTCCAGCCTGGTTTGGGTAAGGTTTACTCCTTTGGATTGATGAGCCAAACGGCTGTTCGATTTATTTTGTTGGGAAGCTTCCCTTCCAATACCGTCATCATCAATAATAACTTCTATAACTCCTTCTTTCCGAACCACATTTAAGGATACATGGCCTGTACTGTTACGGGGCACTATGCCATGCCAGATTGCATTTTCAATAAAAGGCTGTATGATCAGTGCCGGCACCTGTATTGATTTCAGATCAATGTCATTATCAACATCTACAGCATAAGAAAATTTGGTGTCAAAGCGCATCGCTTCCAGTTGCAGGTATAATTTACAGGTTTCAATTTCATCATACAGGCTGATCTCTTTTTTATCAGCATTGTTTAACAAAGTGCGAATTAGCTTTGAAAAGGTTGTAAGATAATTAACCGATTTCTCCTCTTCGTGCTGTTGAATCAATGATTTTATGGAATTGAGGGAATTGAAAATAAAATGCGGATTCATTTGGGCACGGAGGGCTTTCGCTTCCAGTTCCAATATTTGTTTCTCATGGGTAAACCGCTCTCTTTCGTGCCTTCTTACTGCCCTGATGCGCCACCAGAAAAGTCCGCTAACAATTAATCCAAAGCCTGATACCACCATTATCCAAAACCACAATGTTTTCCAATATGGTGGAGCAATAATGATCACCATTTTTGCCTGTTGCGTTCGCCAATCTTCTTCGCCCACTTTAACCTTCAACTCAAAGACGTATTGACCTGGGTTAAGCTTATTGGCAAAAGCTATATTGGCACTGTCAGAGTTCCAGTTAGGCATCACCACCCATGTGTCTGTATATCCGCCCATTTTCCATGCAAACTGTATTTTGCTTTTATCACCAAAATCATTCAGATCGTAATAAATAATAAAAGAATTCTGATCGTGTTTTAATCTTAGTTCTTTTAATTGTTCCGGTTGATAATTAATTGAAGCAACTTCTACGCCGTTATTTAAAACCACCGAACTTACAAAAGGGGCAAGCAGTATACTGTCTGGCTTTATGGCCGTTTTAAGCATGCTACTTTCAGATGCTTTACATACATACACAGACCCACCTTTTATTAAAAAAAGATTTCCAAGCCTGTCCACTTTAATATCCGTTGTAGTATTGGACGTTTCTTCAAAAGACGGATCATTAATAAATGTATACATTCCGTTCTTTTTGTTAAACACCGCAGGAAGCGAATCCATCACAGCAACAAATATTTCATGAGCAGATTTAAAACAGAATGTTTTGATCGGGTATAAAGTATTGCTGTTTGTTTTCTTTTTGCGGTATGGAAAAAAATTGATCGTATTTTTTTCACGATAATAAAATCCCATCCCTTTCTCAAGTGTGCTGAACCAAAGATTGTTTTGGTGATCGGTTTCGATATGTGTTACGGTAAATACCCCTTTTTGATTTAACGGTTCAACTGCATTAATTTTGCCGGTTTCGTTGTTATACCTGAACAATCCTTTACTGGTACCGATCCATATAATATTTTTATCTGCTTTATCCTGCGCAAATGAAAATACACCAAGGCGTGGCAATATTGTAATTTTATTTACAGGCATCTCCCCTTTAGTTATTACTACCGTACTGTCAATAATTTCCACCTGTGATTTTTTCAGGCTTTCCATATCAGCGCCTTTTTTTATAACATAAAAATTATCTGCGTGGGTACCTATATACAAGTGCTTATGATGATCAATATACAATGTTGATACCCTGTCGTAAAATTTTTCATTAGGTGGAAACACGAACGGCGACCATCCAATTACCGGAATTTCTGTATGTGAATAGGAAATTAAGTTATCATGAGTTGCATAGAAAAAGATACTGTCTTGCCCTTCCATCATAGCCCTGATGCTGTCTTCTGCCTGGGAGTTTCTGTAAAATTTTATATACTTTTCCGTCACGTGTCCGATTTTAATAATTTTTCGAACACCCTTCTTCAGCAAGACGTGACGACATTAAGCACAACGCCTATTTCCTCTTGGTTCCCTCAGGTTGCCCAGTGGATCGCTCCGGAATGTCAATTTTACAATATGGGATACAGTCTCGGAGGAAGGGGAACTTCTGCTACAACCACTACAGCATCCTGCGATCCAAGCACTGACTCGAAATGCA
>CAZBIK010000332.1:0-3840 GCA_964491955.1 uncultured Ferruginibacter sp. | reverse complement strand
AAAATAAAATGCGGGTTGATATGCGATTTGATGGTCTTTAATTCCAGTTCCTTTACGGTTGTTTCCAGTTTCAGCCGGTCAAGCTGGTCATTCCGGTTCTTATCTACATAATGGTAAACAATGTAGATGAGCATCCAGATAGCGATCAGCAACAGATTATAATAAATACCAACCAGGTCCGATTTGTTTTCATACACCCACATACCCCTTCTGTTCTTTGCCCAACCGGTTGCTTTTCTTATTTCTGAGATCCCCTTTTTAACAGAAGTATCTTTATTGAAAGCATTGTCTTTATAATAAGCAATGGAATCAAGGCCAAATTGTTTTTCCATTTTGATGGCCTTCTCCAGTTTCTGGTTCTCGAAATATTTATCATACGAGTAACCCGACCGGGATTCAATATAATTACTGCCGTAGTACAAAACTGTTCCGGTGGCGCCAACAGAAATGATGAACATGACCAGGATCCTGTTGAACGAAAATTTTAACCAGTTTGTTTTTTTGATGATGAACCGGAGCAGGTGTGTAGTTAATATTCCTGAAACCAGCAGTATGGACAGGCTTACCAGGTATTCCCGCTGGCCACCCTGTTCTTTGAACCTGTCGCCAAAGACTACAAAATTAAAATACAGCAGTATTAAGCCCCAAACGCCCCATCCCGTTACCTGGCAGAGCCAATACCTGACGTTATTTTTACTCATAATGCAATATTACCACTCAAAACAGTGATTTGTACAGCCCTTTTGATTAATGGCGTAATGTTGGTTTGGGAGGTTTGTTTTGTCAGTTGCCTGTGACAGTTGCTGATGACTCATATATTATTTTTTCAGCAACTTAAATGCATGGCTCCATTGGTTGCGTAAAAAACCCGGAATACACCACAATATACACAATGATTCCAAAACACCTGCTGCATTGGCTTTACCCATATCTTCAGTTTCCCATCCAAATGCAGTTAAGATTCCCGTTACTGTTTGTTTTGCTTCATCATCATTGCCACATATAAACATACTGGCCTGATGGCCGCCAAAATCGGGTTTGTACATCAATGGATTGCCAACACTGTTAAATGCCTTCACCAGTTTAGCGCCCGGCACCAGTTTTTGTAAACGTTCCATCAGCGATTCACCCATCGTTGTAAAAAAAGGCAATACCCCATTCACCGGCGGGCGGGTATGATCGATCGGGTTGGTGGTATCTATAATTATTTTCCCTTCCAGGTTTTTCACACCGGCCATCCTGGTCACGGTTTCTGCAGCATCACCCGACATGGCAAAAACAATCAGCTCGCCATACCTGGCAGTCTCTTCAAAAGAACCGGTTGCTGCGCCGGGATTGTCTGCAAGCCATTGCACAACCTCTTTTTTTTGAATATCCCTGGTCCCCAGCATTACTTCATATCCTTCCCTGTTAAAAGCAGTACCCAAAACACGGCCTACATCGCCGCTGCCCAATATGCCAATTTTCATAAAAAGCGTTTTAGTGATTAATGATTAGTTTTACAATACGAAAAGAACCTGTTCATGGCCAACCCCAATTTAAATAATGAATCTGAATTTTTGAATTCTGCGGAGAAAGAATTTGAAAATACCATCAGGCCATCGGCCATCATTGATTTTTCCGGGCAGTCGCAGATCATAGACAATATTACTATTTTTATAAAGGCCGCCAAAATGCGGGGCGAAGCATTGGACCATATCCTGTTCCATGGCCCACCCGGGCTGGGTAAAACAACATTGTCGAGGATCGTAGCCAATGAACTGGGGGTAAATATCCGGGAAACCAGCGGACCCGTAATCGAAAAAGCCGGCGACCTTGCAGGTTTGCTCACCAACCTGGAGCCCAATGATGTTTTGTTTATTGATGAGATCCACCGGCTGAGCACCGTAGTGGAAGAATATTTATATGCAGCCATGGAAGATTTCCGGATCGATATCATGATCGACAGCGGGCCCAATGCACGAAGTGTTCAGATAAACCTCAACCCGTTCACGCTGATCGGGGCTACAACACGGAGCGGGTTGCTGACAGCACCGTTGCTTTCACGTTTTGGTATAAAATCAAGACTGGAATACTATGATGCCGTTACACTAAAAAATATTATCCTGCGATCATCAAAAATAATGGGCACAAAGATTACCAGCGATGCTGCTGAAGAAATTTCGGGCCGCAGCCGCGGTACACCACGCATAGCCAATGGTTTATTGCGCAGGGTAAGGGATTTTGCACAGGTGATCGGTAATGGCGTGATCGACCTGGGCATAACCGAACATTCGCTGAAAGCATTGAATGTAGACAAGCACGGGCTTGATGAAATGGACAACCGCATCCTGCATACCATCATCGAAAAATTCAAAGGCGGCCCGGTGGGCATCACCACCATTGCCACAGCCGTGGGCGAAGAAGTGGGTACACTGGAAGAAGTGTATGAACCTTTTTTGATCCAGGAAGGATTTTTGCAACGTACCGCCAGGGGAAGGGAAGCAACCGCAAAAGCCTATGAACATTTGGGCAAACGGTCATCCTTTGGCGGGTTTGAGAATTCACTTTTTTCAGATACTAAATAAACCTGCCCGGCGTTAAACTTCTGCCTGTTTGATCAGTCTGAAATTTTCAACCTTTACCAATGAAACAAGTTTTAACTGCTGCCATTATAAGCCTGTTTTTTATTTCCTGCGAAAAAGACAATGGAACCATTGCGCCCATCCCGGTACCTGCAACGATGTATTTTCCGCCCATTGGTACCGATGATTGGGAAACGGTAACCCCGCAATCATTGGGTTGGGATGTGGCCAAACTGGATGAAGCCATTGCCTATGCCGGTTCAAAAAATACCTTCGGGCTCATCATTTTATACAAGGGACGTATTGTAACCGAGCAATACTGGAATGGGTGGAACAAAAATACTGTGTATTATATCGCTTCAGCCGGGAAAAGTGTAACCGCTTTTTTAGCTGGCATAGCACAGCAGGAAGGGCACCTGAACATCAATAATAAAACAAGCGATTACCTGGGAACGGGCTGGACAACGGCACCACTGGCCAAAGAGAACCTGATAACGGTAAGGCACCAGCTAACCATGACAACCGGGCTCGATTACAATGTACCTGATGACAATTGTTTAACGCCTGCCTGTCTTACTTATAAAACGGATGCCGGCACTTCCTGGTATTATTACAATGCGCCTTACCGGCTGTTGCAGAATGTAATTGCCAATGCCACGGCCACCAATTATAATACATACACAAAAACCAAACTGGCCGATAAGATCGGGATGAAAAATTTTACCTGGTACAACTACATTTTATGGCTCAACAGCCGCGATATGGCCCGCTTTGGTTTGTTGACCTTAAATAAAGGCACCTGGAATGGGACACAGATCATGACAGATCAAAATTATTTTGCGGCCATGACCAATACTTCGCAGAGCCTGAATAATTCCTATGGGTATTTGTGGTGGTTTTTGAACTTTAGTTGCTCCTGATTGAGGATTAACACGAATATTCGGACCCTTTTTACTCTTGTTCAATTCAGCAATTCGTCTTGCAACCCGCCCTTTTTCCGGCGTTTGTTCGACCTTTCCGGCAAATGAAGCACTAATAGCCGTTGAACCGAGTAAACCTACGCTAAGAACAAGCGCTTTATATAACATATAACACCCCACCACTATAATACTAATAGTATTATTATATACACGTATGTATTAATAAAATATAAAAATGTTTGCTTTTGACTAATATAAAAAGCACTTGTGCTTTAAGTTATTCATATAGTTTTATTCTTTAAAGGTGAGATATTACTATTAGGTATAAGTGAAAGAACAATATAAAAGAGACAAAC
>CAZBIK010000331.1:0-3894 GCA_964491955.1 uncultured Ferruginibacter sp. | reverse complement strand
TTAAATCCCGCTGTATTAGTCCAGTGGGATTTTGTTTTAGGTTTAAGCCCTGCCTCCTTTTGACATTCATTATAACAACCTTTCCGATTCCGGTTTTTTTATTTTTTGATTGTATTACATTTAAGAAAGTAAAACAGCCAGCATGAAAGCGATCAGCCATTTTTTGCCATTCCTATTATTGGTGGTACCCCTTGTTTGGGGATCATACGGTTATTTCAAAACCAGGAAAGTATCAAACAATGCTTTACCTGCTGACAGAAGATCTGCAACCAATCTGATCATTAACTCTGCAGTGCTGTATGCATTGGCATTCAATATCATTTTTTTTATACAGGAATTGTTTCTGGCACTGGGTAAAAGGTGGCTGGGACTAAAAGCAACCCTTTACCACAATAACCATAACTGGGAAGGCAATCACCCGATGGAATCCCTGGCACAGGGTTATGGAGCTGCTTCTATTTTTGTAGCCGGGTTATTGTTTCTGTTTATTGCTTACCAAACAAAACGTTCTGACCACTGGTCGCATGTATTCATACTCTGGCTTGCCTTCCAGGGACTGGCACAATCCATTCCACAATTTATAACCGGCAAGGTTGCGGCTGATACGGATACAGGACAGGCATTTACCTACCTGGGTATTGGCGAAGGATTGGGTATCCTGATCAGCATTGCCGGGATCATTGCCATGCTTTACCTATGCATGCTTTTCAGTAAATATTTTTTGCGGCTGGCACCAACAGTGCAGGCAGTCAGTACTGCTTCTGCAAGATCCGGATACCTCTTCCGCATCGCAGTACTTGCATCATTGATCGGAATCGTATTGATCATCCCGTTCCGGATCATGCCCTGGGACAGGGCTATTGCACCGGTAATGGTCACATTGATCTCCATTCCCATGGTATTTGCCCATGGGTGGCGGGTGAGCATAACGGAAACCATTAACAGCCGGATTCATCATAAAATATTGACCGTTCCTGTTGTTTTGCTGCTGATCCTGCTGCTGATCTTTCAACTGGTGCTGGCCAAAGGGGTGCCCTTTTAAGGCTGAATTTTATGCAACAATGTTTAATCGGTTAATTGGTTTACGTTGAGATATACCCGGATGGCAGGAATAAGATCAACGGGTTTTTAAGTAATCGATATTGCCTGGAGTTTATTTTTAAAAGGTGAGCCTGTATTATAAAAGGAATATTTATGACAGGATAAGCATTGTTGGGATATATTTATACTTTCAAAGAAACCTGCAATGCTCGGCATCTTCGTTCAACTCCTCATTTCCTGGCTTCTCATCCGGCTTTTTGAAAAAGGCAGTTTACAGGTATTGGGTTTTTATCCGGCCAAAAAACGTTTGTATGGGTTTGCTTTATTTTTTATGGTAACAGCCCTTTGTTGCTCATCTGATTTTATTATGCGGATGATCTTTGCACAGCAGCAGTGGGAGTTCAATCCCAAACTCACTGCCGGCCTGATCCTGAAAGGAATATGGTGGAACATTAAATCTGTTTTATTTGAAGAATTGATCTTCAGGGGCGTGTTGTTGTACATGCTGATAAAAAAACTGGGGTCGGCAAAAGCCATTATAATTTCGGCCATGGCATTTGGCATTTATCACTGGTATTCGCATGAAGTGATCGGGAATATTCCACAAATGGCAATTACGTTTGTTACAACGGGACTCATGGGGTTGATATATGCCTATGGTTATGCTAAAACATTTTCACTCTATATTCCCATCGCCATTCACCTCGGCTGGAATATAACCCGCAGCGTAGTGTTTTCTGATACGGTAATAGGAGACCAGTTATTGGTACAGGTAAAGCCTGTACCTGAAGTTACGGTCAGCTATTTTATTTATTTCTGTATCATATATATCCCAATGCTCAATGCTTTACTGGTCAATTTTTTTATGTTGAAAAAAATGCAACAGCAACCTATTCCCCGTCCACGATCTCACCATAATCAATAAGCAGTTCTTCGCCTTTTTGTATATCCCGCAGCGCTTCAAAAAATTCACCTTCATTGATGGAGATGATATTGGGAATATCGGAATGGTTTAGAAAATTCACCAGGTCCATTTTTTTAAAACCGTAATCCGGAATAAAATAATTTTCATCATCATACAGGCAATAGTTCTCGATCAATGCTTTTGCATGGGCAGGTAAATGGTCAACTTCTGTTTTTGAAACGGGGATCCACTTTTCCTGGTCATTGGATTTGCTGAACATGGACCGGCAGCCTTTGGGTATATCCTGCAGCGCAAATACACCGATGCCTTCGATGGGAGACGGTTTTATCATCACCCAGGTATTGCCAGCCAGTTCCTGTAACAGTGCTTCTTTGGTCATGAATTGGTTTGTTGGGTGTAACCGGTTACAATAAAATATTGGGCAGCGCAATAAGTGAGCATGATGAATACCCCTGCATAGGCAAAGGGCTCATAAAATTTGTTGATGGCCAGTAAGGAATCAGAAACCACAAATGCAGCGGCCCCAAGTACATAAAGTACCGCAGCTTTTTTGTTCACTTTCAGATAGATGTGAAGGCTGCAGAGCAACATGGTACAGATTACTGCTGCATAAACCATCACCGGTAATTTCAGATCTCCCAGGTCCGGGTACAGCATCCACACCAGCAGGATGCCATAAGCAGGGACCAATGCAACCAGCAAAGGTTGTTTTTTCAACAGTGATGCATTGGCTGACCGTATCCCCAGGAAATATACAATATAAAAAATATGGGTGATCAAAAAACTGGCCAGTCCGAAAATAAAGAACAGGGGCTGCTTATACTCAAACAATAAAAAAACATCCCCCATCCAGGAAAAAAATAATCCTGACATCAATACATTTTTCCCGGGAACGGACGATTGGGTTTTGTGTAGTAAAAGCATTAAAACCGGTATCAGTAATGGCTTGACAGTGAAATGCAGGGTCTCAAAACCGGTTGCAATACCAAGCACATCAAGGATTGCCAATACCCAAAAAGCAGCAATGATCTTTTTTTGTAACGGTTGCAGCATTATTCCAATGAATTTTTAAAGGGGAAATCAATTCAGTTCAATAAAAGCCTTTCCCAGGTAATAAAAGCTGTTCAGCGAATCTTTTATACGGGTTGTATCGGATAGCGGGAGTGTAAAGGGTTCAGCCAGTTTAAACCTGACCGAATCTGCTTTGTACATGATCACTTTATGCTCACGCCTTACCAGCTCATTCATCCTGCGTACAGCTGCACCTGAATCCCTTGAAACCATGAACACCACTTTAAAACTGTACCCGTCATCAGTCAATACCGGTTTTACCGGCATCTTAACCGTGGTGTCTGTTTTTAAGGTATCGGTTTTGGCAGTATCCTTTTTTACAGGTTCAACTACAACTACGGCTGCAGGTGCTTCTGTATCCGTATTGTTTTTCCTGAACATAAAATACCAAACTGCAGCAGCTGTTAGACCAATCAATAATATAACCGAGCCCAGCAGCACGGCTTTTTTATTTTTCTGGCCGGTATCTGATTTGGTTTCCGACGCAAAGGATATTTCCGGGTTCTCGGTTTTTTCCTTCAGGGCTGCGGGTGAAGCTTCCACTTTGGTTTGCCAGGAACTGCCTTTCGTAAACTCCAGTTCGCCCTGTTGATTTTTTAACAACATGCCCATACCTTCAATGATGAAAGGCTTGCCAATGTTCAGGAACTGTTTACCCAGTGCCAGGTAAGAATCCAGGTCGGCTGCAGCCAGGGCTTTCATTTTCCGTGTTTGCTGAACAATAAATTGTATAAGTGCATCATCTTCCGTTGCCCGCCCGTTGTATTGAAAGGAAATGGCATGCTCGGGGATCTCTGCATCTTTATCATTTTCTTTTGGCATTACAAAATCACCGGAGAGCTTAAAAGTTCCCATGC
>CAZBIK010000330.1:0-3895 GCA_964491955.1 uncultured Ferruginibacter sp. | reverse complement strand
GGAAGATGATGAAATTTATTTGGTAGGAACCCAGCGCAATGACATCAACTCTTCTGAATATGTACATAAAATTCATGGCGTGGAATTTTCACCATGCCCTCATTTTGATATTGATGAAGAATTTGAAGTACAGCATGAGGTAAAAAAAATGATCGATAAAAAACTCATCAATTCGGCACATGATGTGAGTGAAGGCGGATTATTTATAACCCTGATCGAAAGTTGTTTTAACAGGAACCTTGGCTTTGATGTTTCCACAACAGATGCCGGAATAAGGGCTGATGCATATTGGTTTGGCGAAGCACAGAGCCGTGTGGTTGTTTCTGTTTCAAAAGAGAACAGGAATGATTTTAATATGCTGCTGGAAAAGATGGAAATGACAGTAACTTATTTAGGCAAGGTTTCTGCCGGTAAAATAAAAATTGACGGGAAGGATTGGGGGACTGTGAATGACTGGAAGGAAAAATATGAAAATGCCATTGCCAATTTGCTGGCAGGACATGAAAGTGAACACGCACTGGCTGCATTATAAAAAATTATGGATAAAAATTCGATAATAGTGGTTACAGGCGCAGCCGGCTTTATTGGCAGCTGCATGGTGAGTTATTTGAATCAACAGGGATTTGAGCACCTGATACTCGTTGATGAATTTGATGATGATGAAAAAGAACTGAACCTGCTGCATAAAAAATTTTTAGTCCGTGTTGAACGGGAAGATTTTTTCAACTGGGTTCAAAAAGAAAAGCCGGCAGTGAATTTTGTTTTTCACCTGGGTGCCCGCACGGATACCACAGAATTTAATTATGCCATACACCAGCACTTAAATGTGGAATACTCACAAAAGATATGGAATTACTGTACCATCAATAATATCCCGCTGGTATATGCTTCATCGGCTGCCACCTATGGTGATGGCGAATTTGGCTATGATGACAGTCATGATATCATAGAACAACTGCATCCGTTGAACCCGTATGGTATCTCTAAAAACGAATTCGACAAATGGGTGTTGCACCAGGAAGACCACCCGCCTTTTTGGGCAGGATTAAAATTCTTTAATGTATATGGACCCAATGAATACCACAAAGCCAGGATGGCCAGCGTGATCTTTCATGCATTCAACCAGATAAAACAAAACGGCAGGGTAAACCTATTCCGTTCTCATAAAAAAGGATGCGCAGATGGTGAACAGCTGCGTGATTTTATTTATGTGAAAGATATTATAGAAGTATGTTACTGGCTGATGAAAAACCAGCCGCCTTCGGCCATTTATAACCTGGGTACCGGCGAGGCCAGGTCATTCAATGACCTGGTGAGATCAACTTTCGCCGGCATGGACCTGCAACCGCAAATTGAATACATTGATATCCCCCGGGATATCCGCGACAAATACCAATACTTCACCGAGGCCAATATGGATAAACTGAAAGCAGCCGGTTATACAAAAGATTTTTATTCGCTGGAGAAAGGGGTTGATGACTATGTGCGGAATTACCTGGCGAAGAATGAATTTTATTGACCCGGATCAATACACTTCTCCCGTTTCCATATCAACCTGGTAATATTTATTATCAACCTTGTAAACAGTACGTTTTTCCCCTGTATTTGTTACAAGATTTAATACTGATGTTTTCATAGGATTATGCACAGCTTTCTTTGTAATACTTTTAACTCCTTTAAAATAAAATGTATTCCCATCCCTGATCAATTCTGAAAAAAGGTCGCTTGAATTGATAAAGAAATTTTTACCATCACAAAATCCCCAGGCAGTTCTGTCGGGATATTCCTTATCACCTTCCTTTACGTACAACATATCCCCCATCTTGCCTTTTTTATACTCAAAATCTTTAATTGAAGGATCGTTCATTTTAAATTCTTCAAATGTTTTATACACTCCTTTGCGATAAATTGTTTCAATCAAAACAGGAGCTGCAGATCCACTGCTGTTGCGTGTTACGATCTCCTGCAAAGTCAGTTTTCGCCTGGTTGCGGGGATGTGATCAAATTCAACAGTAAAAAGTTTAGACAGCGCAGCTGTAAAGGCTGTTGCCAAAAATGCTGGTGCATCCCCTGGTATTTTTCCTTCTCTACGAATAACAGAATCGAACCTGTATAATGGGTAATAAAACTCATCCCTGCCCATAAAAAATTCTATTTTTATCAATACCCCTTCATACCACCCGTTAAAAGGCTGCCCCGGGTCAGCATTTTCAAATTCCCTCAATGTTGCTTCATTGGATAACCTGAGCTTTTTTACGCAAACAAGTAACTGGTCACCAGTTTTATTTTCTTTATCAATTTTTAAATAATGACTAAACCAATTTCGAATTACATGATCTGAAGAAGTATCAAATGTGATCCTGTTTACCTTTTTGGGCAATTTGGTGATACAATAGCCCAGGGAAACGGTATCATCCCTGAGATCAATTATTCGCAATGATTTAATATACTTGCTTATTTGCTGAACAGAAACCGGGTTTTCCAGTTTTATTGTAATGGTGTCAGCAGTTTTAATTACAGGTGTTTTGATCTGTGAAATACAAAGATTTGAGAAAGAAAAAAGAAATAAACAGAGGGATGATCTTATCACAAAATGGTTTTGGGTTTCCAATATTTAATTTATCTGTTATTTAATCAACTAATGTAACTTTTTTTATACAAACCCCTCTGCAAATTTCCTTCACCCGAATATTCCTCCTATCTTTGCCCGACCTCCAAGATTTTATTCCAAATTTTTCTGGTCATATTTTTTAACGGCAACCGGCATCCCAAAAAATAAGGGTAGGGTTGGCAAATTATTTTTTATGGCTAAGTACATTTTTGTAACCGGTGGTGTTACTTCCTCTTTAGGTAAGGGCATTATTGCCGCATCTCTTGCAAAACTGTTACAGGCAAGGGGTTTAAAAGTAACCATACAAAAATTTGATCCGTACATCAACATCGACCCCGGCACTTTGAATCCCTACGAACACGGGGAATGTTTTGTAACTGATGATGGTGCCGAAACGGATCTTGACCTTGGCCATTACGAACGTTTTTTAAACATCCCCACTTCCCAGGCCAATAATGTGACCACCGGCCGGATTTATCAAACTGTTATCAATAAAGAAAGGGCCGGTGATTACCTGGGCAAAACCGTACAGGTGATCCCACACATCACGGATGAGATCAAAAACCGGATGCTGCTGCTGGGCAAAGGCGGAAAATATGATATCGTGATCACTGAAATTGGCGGTACAGTAGGTGATATTGAAAGCCTGCCTTTTGTGGAGGCCGTTCGCCAGATACAGTGGGAACTGCCCGAGGAAGATTGTATGGTGGTGCATTTAACGCTGATCCCTTATTTAAAGGCAGCCAAGGAATTAAAGACAAAACCCACCCAGCACAGTGTGCGAATGCTTAGCCAGGAAGGCGTTCATCCAAACGTGATCGTATGCCGTACCGAACACCCGCTGAATGATGACCTGAAGAAAAAGATAGCCCTGTTCTGCAATGTAAAACCCAATGCCGTTATTGAGGCCATGGATGCCAGCAGCATTTACGAAGTGCCGCTTAAAATGCTGCAGGAAGGGCTGGATGTGATCGTACTGAAAAAATTAGAGATCAACGGTTATGCCGCTCCTGAACTGACCAAGTGGCGGGCCTTTCTGGAAAAATTGAAATACCCGCACAGCAAAGTTACCATCGGGCTTATCGGGAAATATATTGAACTGCAGGATGCCTATAAATCCATTCTGGAATCATTCATCCATGCCGGCGCCATCAACGAATGCAAGGTGCAGATCGTAAATGTACACAGTGAATTCATCACCGGGGAAAACGTAAAGGAAAAACTGAAAGACCTGGATGGCCTGCTGGTTGCCCCCGGCTTTGGTATACGCGGCGTGGAAGGTAA
>CAZBIK010000329.1:0-3898 GCA_964491955.1 uncultured Ferruginibacter sp. | reverse complement strand
GCTAAGGCTGTTTGCTAAAACGGCAAATTCGTGGCTTAAGGTTTTTAATAATCTTCTGCTTAATACTTCTGACTGCTGTAATGTTTGTAAAAAATCTTCTTTAGGAATAAATGCGACGCTGGTTTCTTCTAATGCTGCCGCTGAATCAGGATAACGATCTTCGGAAAGTATTGCATGGTAGCCTAACAACTCTCCGGTATTGGCTACATAAATAATATATTCATGGCCGGTATTATCTAATTTATATTTTTTCACTTTACCTTCAGTAACATAAAAAATACCTGTAGGATAGGCGCCTTCCCTGAAAATAATTTCTCCTTTTTTATATACCTGCTCCGTTTTATGGGCAGTAAGTATTTTCAAATCATCTTCGGGCAAATCAGTTAATACAGATTCGCTTTTAAAATCCCAGTTATCTATTTGAAAAAGGCCTTTGATACTCATGTTACCGGCAAATTTAACTTATTAAAAATTGATAAAACTCACTTTTTAAAGTGATAAGGTTTACTGCAAGGCGGCGATATGCAGGATAACTTTGCATTATGAATAAACAAATAACAGCAAACGTCAACTTCTACTAAACGAAAGGTCATGAAAGGATTGACTTTCAGGGACCTGTTGCTTATACGGGGGTTAGCAGTTTTAAACTTATTGGTTTTAAAGAAATACAACAGATAGTTTTTAATGAACCATCCGGGTTCAAAAAAAAAGGAGACTTACTTGCTACTATCAGATATAACGATTACGAGATTGAAGCACATATGCCCGTTGATGGGAATGTGCTGGATGTAAATACCAACCTGATTTATGGTGATGACCATCTTTTGTTACAGCAGGCCGAAAGCAATGGCTGGATTGCTTTAATTGTTCCATCGCAACCTGATGAAAGGAAAGATTTACTGTTGCCGAAACAATATTTGATGAATAGTAAAACCCAATATACCAAATGAGCAATAACCTGATGGCCTTAGTTGAAAAAAAGATACAAACAAAAAACTGGTTTAGTTCTGATGATCAGTTAAATGAAATTTATCCTGTTTCTATACAGTCAAAAGCAGAGCGCCACTGGACGCCACTAAATGTGGCCAGAAAAGCCAGCAGTTTTTTAGCTGCCGAAAACAATGTTAGGATATTGGATATTGGCAGTGGCGTAGGTAAGTTTTGCCTGACAGCAGCTTTCTATAAACCCAAAGCTTTTTTTTATGGAGTAGAGCAAAGAAAAGCCTTAATTAATTATGCAGAAACAGCAAGGAAGGAGCTCTGCCTTTCAAATGTTTCCTTTTTACATGGAAATTTTACTGCGCTGGATTTTAGTAATTACGACCACTTTTATTTTTTTAATGCCTTTTATGAAAACCTTGCTGGTACTGATAAAATAGATGACAGCATTGATTACTCCGGCGAACTGTATAATTATTACAACCGCTATTTATATAAGTTATTAGAACAAAAGCCGGCAGGTACCAGGCTGGCAACTTACCATAGTCTGGAAGATGAAGTGCCAAAGGGTTACCATATTGTTGGCTCTGAAATGGATAACCTGTTAAAATTTTGGATTAAAATTTAAAAAAGAAAAAGATGAAAATTGACTTTGAATATGAAATGAATGCGATTGAGCCTCAATTAAAATCAGCAAAAGGATACCTTGACTGTGAAAAGATTATTGTAAATAATATAAGGAAACATTCAATTAAAGAGTTTGATGATGATAGCATAGCTGAGTTTTTAAATAAGCTCCAAAGTTATCTCATAAAAAAAGTAGAAGCCACCAAGCAAACCAATGAATGTATTAATTACCGTTATGCCAAAAGCTTTGTGAATACTTTATTGGCAACACCTTACTGGCGTAGCTGGATAAAAACTATTAAAATTTAATTTAAAAACAAACAACAGATGAGTAGTAACATAAAAAACAAAAAGCATGGTTTATTGTGGACAGTATTAAATCATAAATGCCCCCATTGCAGGGAAGGGGAAATATTTAAGGATAAAAGCTCTTTAAATCTTAAAACATTTATGCAGATGCATGATCATTGCACGGTATGCGGACAAAAAACTGAGATTGAACCAGGATTCTATATTGGGACAGGATATGTTAGTTATGCATTAGCAGTTGCATTTTCTACCAGTACATTTGTGGCATGGTGGGTATTGATTGGGATGTCAGTGGATGATAACAGGGTTTTTTGGTGGCTGGGCTGCAATGCGTTATTAATGCTAATTTTCCAACCTTATTTAATGCGGCTATCAAGAGCAATATGGTTATCTATTTTTGTGAAATTTGATACGGAATGGAAATCAAAAAAAGGAAAGCTGGTTGCAGTTTAAAATATTTATTATAAACCAAACCTGGATACAACCTCTGAAACTTTGTTACTAATGCAATTAATGGATATGAATGTTCTCATTTTAAAATCCAATTATGCTTACCCAAACTAACTGTAGTAAAGGATGTTGCTTTTAAGCAGCATCCTTTTACAGTATTTTTTTCTGAACCGGGGAAAACAATCATGTTATTTTAAACAAAAAATATTTAGTTATGACATTAACATTAAATGAATACACAGCAAAACTCATTAATAAAATTTTGTTTGCTGCCTCACAGAATGAAGTGAAGCGATTTATAGATGCAGCCATGCTGGCATTAGAGAAGAACAATGTAAACGGGCATATAATTGGACGGTTTCTGGAAAAGATAATTGGTGAATTGGAAATGTTTAGTCCAATGGATAAAAATGCAAAGCAATGGAGTAACATTTCAACAGCAAAGATTCTTTTAAGCCGCATCAAACACAAGCATAATACAACAGTTAGTTAAACTCTTATCGATGTTTAAACCTAAAATATTTGAAACCTTAAAAAATTATAACCGCCAGCAATTTGGTAAAGATTTGATGGCGGGCCTCATTGTAGGTATTGTTGCCCTGCCACTTGCTATTGCATTTGCTATTGCTTCGGGCGTATCGCCGGAAAAAGGTTTATATACAGCCGTTATTGCAGGATTTATTATTTCGGCAATGGGGGGCAGCCGTGTACAGATTGGCGGACCTACAGGTGCATTTATTGTAATTGTGTACGGCATTGTGCAGATACATGGGGTAAATGGATTAATCATTGCCACATTTATGGCCGGGGTAATGCTTATCATTATGGGTTTTGCAAGGCTTGGTTCTGTAATAAAATTTATTCCGCACCCTTTAATTATTGGCTTTACCAGTGGTATAGCCATTCTTATCTTTTCTTCTCAAATGAAAGATTTTTTTGGATTAACAATGGGTGCTGTGCCTGCTGATTTTTTGGATAAATGGAAAAGCTATATTGAAAGTTTTGGATCGGCTAATGTTTATGCAGTAATTATTGCCGCAGCAACCGTTGCTATTATATTACTATGGCCAAAAGTTACACATAAAATACCCGGTTCTCTGATTGCAATATTGGTAACAACGGCAGCTATGCAAATGCTTCATCTTCCTATAGATACCATTGGCAGCAGGTTTGGAAGTATCCCATCCTCTTTACCAATGCCGGTAATTCCTCATATCGATTTGCAAACCATCAAAAGTTTAATAGCACCTGCTTTTACAATTGCATTACTGGGTGGTATTGAATCTTTATTATCCGCAGTTGTTTCGGATGGTATGATTGGAGGCAAACATAAATCCAATATGGAACTGGTTGCCCAGGGAACAGCAAATATTTTCTCTTCTTTTTTTGGCGGTATTCCTGCAACAGGAGCCATAGCCCGTACAGCAACTAATGTTAAAAATGGTGGCCGTACTCCGGTTGCAGGCATTGTTCATGCTATTACATTGTTACTGATAATGCTGTTTGTGGGTAAGTGGGCATCTTTAATACCAATGGCCACACTGGCAGGCATATTGGTTGTTGTTGCTTATAA
>CAZBIK010000328.1:0-3919 GCA_964491955.1 uncultured Ferruginibacter sp. | reverse complement strand
AAATGGAAACTATCAACTGCCTTTTTTTTTTGTACCGGCAATGCAGCTACATTGCCCCAGCGGTTTTACATTGTGGGCGGTATACTAACCCCGGAGTATAGCCGCATTAATTAGTACCGCCTGCCTTCCTTTCACCGTTTTGATTTTTCTGCCACCCTCTCTCGCGAAAAAAAATATAAAAAGAAAGTGGAAAAGTGAATGGGTGTTCAGCGTGTACAATGCCTACAACCGCAGGAACCCGTATTTTATTTATTTTGACCAGACCGGCAGCCCTTTTAATGGCACACTCGAGATCCAGGCAAAGCAGGTGTCCCTCTTCCCGGTAATACCGGCCATCACCTGGAATGTAAAATTTTAGGCAAAAAAAAGCACCCCTTTTTACCGGGATGCCTTTTACAGTATATAAATAATGGGTTAGCGAACAAAGGTCTGGTAGCGTTCAACCAGGGCTCCGGGAAATGCGGGGTCTGTACCCTTGGAAACTACCGTAAATAAAACATTGGTTAACGTGAGCATGGTCCAGTCATATGACTTTGGTGAAGAATTGGTGATCAATGAGCCACCTCCTGCAAATTCATAAGTGCCGACATCTGCTGAAGCAGTATTAAACTTGTATTCAAAACCACCGTTAGCATCAAAGCTTACATAATTTACGGGGTTTGGCGTTTGTTTAAGAATGGTATCCATTATAAATGTACCATTTATATATATTTTAAGTTGGATCCTGTTAATACTCCAGGTTCCCACAACCTGTTGCTCTTTAGGCAAAATGGCACTCTTGTCGGCCTTTTCACAGGCAGAAAAAAGGATACTTAATGAAATGAGTCCGGCAATGATAAGCAGGGAGTTATACGTAGTTTTCATTACTATAGTGATATTGGTTTGTGATATTAACGCAATACCAGCTACTTTATTGTTTCATTTTGGGCCTGTGTACAAACCGGATCACCCCGCTTTTCTGGAGGTCAGATGAGATCCTGACCTCGTACCGGTTATCCCCGTCGTTAACCACCATCAGGGCCGTGTTGGGGGGTATGGTGCCCAGGTTCTCGGCATACATGATCAATTCATTGATATCCCGTTGTTCATCCACGTTCAGTTTTAAACTGATGGGTTTATCACTTAACCGCTTGCGGGATAACAATAAACTGCCGTTAAAGAACAGGGAAATGCTGTCCCCGTCAATTTCACCATTATCGTATAAGGCTACGGTAAAACCGGGGTTATCGATCTCAATGGTCTTGATCACATCCGTATTTCGTTTTTCGTACCTTTTATCAGATATTTTTCTTTCTGCGGGTATTGATATCTGTGGTTTTGGGTCAGCAATGATGTTACCGGGTTTTTCTGTTTTGGATTTATCCGCTACAACTGTTTCGGTTGTTTTTTTTCCCCCTGGCTGGGTAACTGCAGCAGTTGCCGGTGTTTTTTTGGCTGTTTCAGTTTTTATTACAGGTTTTTTCAGGGTTTGCCCGGGATTGGCTTTTACAACAGGAGGGGAAGTTGTATTAGGTTTAGCTTTTACAACCGGCGCCGGGGTTTTTGGCTTGCTTTTCGTAATGGTATTGTTGTAGTAAACCGGATTTTTCTGCAATACCCTGCGGGATAACATGGTTGTACCAAACCCGCAATCGCCTTCCTGGTTGGGTACCGGTACCCAGGTACCTTCTAGTATTTGTTCCGTGGAGTCCTGCGAATAGGTTAACCGGTGTATCTGGAAACAATTGCGGACATTGACCGGTACATTGGTCTTTGTTCTTTCTGTTTCCTTTACTTCAATATATTTAGTGGCCTTATTGAATGTACCGCTTAATTTACAGATGGTATAATAGCGTTTTCCGCCTTCACTGAAATAGGTATAGGAATAACCGGTTACCCGGTTGCCGTTGGTAGTCAATTCAAGGATGTATTCGCAGCGATCACCGCCCCAGCCCACAAAAGCTGAACTTTTATCAACAAACTCGCCTTTCCACTGGCCGGTAAAATTTTGGGCGTAAAGTCCGCAGGTAAAAAAAGTAAAGAGAAGGAATTGTAAAACTTTTATCATTATAAGTTATAAGGTTTTCGTTAAAAAAACAGTACCACCCATACCACAGGTATTGGTTGTATAGTCTCCATGCAGTGTGATGCCTTTTTTATTTTCCCTGTAAAACAATACAAATCTCTGTAAACAGGCATTTTTGATTTTATCAAAATTTTTTATGACTCCGGTCTCTTCCAGGTATATTTTTTTCTTCCTTAAAAAACCACCCTTTAAATAACAAACTGATGTATCGTTTTTTATGATTGTGGTACTGTATCCTTCAATAGTAGTATCTGTTATTTTATTGATGGTGACATATAACTCAGTTTTTAAAAAAGAAACATTCCCTGCTAAAAAATAACCGCTCCACCCACCTTCCAGTTGCTGTCCATTGCTCCCCGATCCAATCATGATGAGACAAATTATACAAACCCCAATTTTCATGTTTTGCAAAGATATTTTAGATTAATTTTTCCATAGCTAATAGTTCGTTAAATTTGCAGCCGCATGCCGCAAAGGCTTGCCACTAAAGATATGATAAAGATTACATTACCGGATGGAGCCATCAGGGAATATGAACCCGGAACTTCTGCTTTTGAAGTGGCAAAGTCCATCAGCGAAGGGCTGGCAAGAAAAGTGTTGGCTGCCAGTATCAATGGCGAAGTATGGGATGCACACAGGCCATTGGAAAATGATGCATCACTAAAACTGCTCACCTGGGAGGATACGGATGGTAAATCTACCTTCTGGCATTCTTCTGCACACCTGATGGCCGAGGCTGTGGAAGCTGCTTTTCCCGGTGTAAAATTCTGGGTAGGTCCGGCGATCGATAAAGGATTTTATTACGATATGGACCTGGGCGACAGGAAGATCACTGAAGAGGACCTGGCAACACTGGAAAAAAAGATGAATGAACTGGCAAAGCAGAATAACAGGTATATACGTAAAGCAATATCAAAAGCTGAAGCCATTCAATACTTTACTGAAAAAAAGGATGAGTATAAACTGGACCTGTTGAGCGGATTGACCGATGGCGAGATCACTTTTTATACACAGGGTGGTTTTACCGACCTCTGCCGCGGGCCCCATATTCCAAATACTGGTTTTATAAAAGCCATCAAACTGACCAGTATAGCAGGTGCTTACTGGAAAGGAGATGAAAAAAACAAACAGCTTACCAGGATCTATGGTGTAACATTCCCCAACCATAAAGAACTGGATGAATATCTGCTGATGCTCGAGGAAGCCAAAAAAAGGGATCACCGGAAATTGGGAAAGGAACTGGGCATTTTTACCATGGATGATCATGTGGGTCCCGGACTGGCTTTATGGATGCCCAATGGAACAGTTATTATTGAAGAACTGGAGAAACTGGCCAAGGAAACCGAAAATGCGGCAGGTTATAAAAGAGTGGTAACCCCGCATATTGCCAAGGAAAGCATGTACCTCACCAGCGGGCATTTACCTTATTATGCCGACAGCATGTTTCCCCCCATGGAAATGGATGGTGAAAAATATTACCTGAAACCCATGAACTGCCCGCATCATCATAAAATATTTGATGCAGAGCAGAAGAGTTATAAGGACCTGCCATACCGCATTGCAGAATATGGAACCTGCTACCGTTACGAACAGAGCGGCGAATTATTTGGGCTGATGCGGGTACGTTGCCTGCACATGAATGATGCACACATTTACTGTTCCAAAGAGCAGTTTGCACAGGAGTTCAGGGCTGTAAATGAAATGTATATCAAGTATTTTAAAATATTTGGTGTAGATAAATATGTGATGCGCCTCAGCCTGCACGACCCGGAAAAACTGGGACAGAAATATGTGAATGAGCCGGAACTCTGGAAAGAAACGGAAGAAATGGTACGCAAAGTATTGATCGAAAGC
>CAZBIK010000327.1:0-3964 GCA_964491955.1 uncultured Ferruginibacter sp. | reverse complement strand
AAATTTGCATAGGCGCTGGTACGCAAGATCAGTGATTGAGAACCGCAGTTGTTGATATCCCGGTTCACCGTGCTTTTATAAGCCGATGTATCAGAATAGGTACAGGTAGGTATGGCAAAGCGGTAATCATTAAGCTGTATCAGTGAACCGATCAGGGGATCCTGCATATTGGTGGTACCAGTACCGCCCAGGTCGGCATAGGTTACTACTGTTGGAACAACCGGGTTGTTGAGTGAACCGGCAACAATATACCTGCTGATCAGATTTGCAGGTATGCCTTCCAGTGATGGTGCACCTGCAACTATTGCCCGTACACCCAGCATCATTGTTTTATTATAATCGCTGATGGCAAGCCCGTTGCACCTGATGAATATCCTGCGGCCCACCGGGTAGGTTCCATACAGGTTGGTTGCATCCAGCATGATCTGCAATCCGCCGGTTTCATCCTGGATAAACAACTGCTTATATAGGTTACCGCTTTTATCATTGGCAACAACCACACCTGAAATGATCATATCGGTTGTAATTACATCATATGCCCCGGATGTGGTATGCATGGCTTTTAATGTACGGATAGAAGTATTTGCCACGATGGCCGGGTCGGCAGCGCCCGGTGGATTGTCGAAAGTTTTTTTACACGAACTGAATGTGCCGGCTGTTACCACCACCAGTATTGCTGTAATTAATCTAAAAATCTTGTTCATACATGTATATTTTAAAAAGTTTGTTACGTATATTTATTAAAACCGGATACCTACACTGGCAAAGAAATTGATGCCATATGCATAAAACCTCCTGTCAGGAAATTTGTTTACATTTTTTTCAGCAAAATCAAAACGAAGCTGTTCAAAACCTCCTGAAACAATTTCCTGGTTATTGAGGATATTGTTTACACCCACATTAAAGACCAGGAATGTTCTTTTCTTCAGCTGGTTGAATTTCCGGTTCATCAGCCAGGAGTAACCGGCAAATGCATCGAGGGTATACTGCGGGTCCAGTTGGGTCTGGTCCAGTACCTGGTTCCATTTAGCCGAACCTTCATCCAGGCCATTGATGGCTGCAGCGGTTCTGCGGATGGGATTGTAGTTCAGGTACATTTTATCAAAGTAATTGAAGTTCACATTCAGGAACCAGTAATTGGGCGAACGGTAATCAAACCCGATGGTATATGCCTGTTGAGCAGTGGGTACATAAAAATCCTTTGAATACACCACATCATTCCTGGATAAAACATCTGCACTGTTATCTGTTGTGACCGTAGCGTTCTGGCGGGTATTGTACGTGTAATTGCCAATGGCAGCGGCGGCTGTTAAATTCAACCCTTTATAGATCTTCGCTTCCAGGCCAAACTCCATACCCATGTGTATCTTGCCGATATTGCTGATGGCATAGTTCACAAAATTGCGGTACTCGTCATGATAAAAAGTAAGTACATCAAGCCCGTTCTTGAACTGTGTATAATAACCGGTTGCCCTTATTTTAAATTTAGGGGCATTCATCACATACCCGAGTTCGGTTGAAAGTATTTCCTCTGATTTCAGGTTATCCTGCACAAAGTCGCGGGTCCTGGGAGCAATGAAAGCATTTTCGAAAAAGGGCGCCCTTGAAGCATAGGAGCCATTGGCAAAAATATAATTGCGCCCGTCGATCTTATAAGTTACACCACCCTTGATGCCCGAGTTGTAAAAATTATAGGTAGTTGATTTACCATAGGAATTATTGACAAACAACCCGCTTTGTACATTTCCGTAACGGAAAAAGCTGGTATAGGAATGTTCGGATGCAATGAATACATCGATCTTGCGGAACTTGAAAACACCCATTAACCAAACAGCGCCTTTTTTAATATTGAGGTCATAATTATAACCGAACTTATCCCCGGTCTTAACTATCCGGTTGGGCCTGTTCAGGTCATTTTGTGCTGCATTGTTGTTGGTAGGAAAATCCCTTTCGCCAAACTGGTTCACGTCCACATAAAATTCACCACCCAGCAGGTCATCCACTTCTTTATAATAATGGTTCTTCTGGCTCTGGTAGGATAACCCGGCAGTAAAGATCACATTCTCCGAAATGTTGGTATTTAAAGTAGAATTGAAATTATATTTTGTGGTGTTGATGATCCTGTCTTCAATGATATATTTTGATCGCCTGCCCGATACATCATTTCCGGGTATGCCGTTCACATTACGTACCACGTCAAAAGCGCCGTAATTGGTATTGTACAGCACATCCCAGTTGATCTGGCGTTTGTTCACATCATTCCTTAATTCTTCTTCCACCATGGCAGCATATGTGGGGTCAAGCTGCCAGCTGGGTAAGTACCGGTAGTAATCGGGCCTGGGATCAGCGGCATTGTACCAGTCTAACCCGGTGGTGCTTCTTTTACCAACAGTGATCGAAGCTGCAGTAAGCAGGGTTGTTTTATCATTCACTTTCCAGTCGTGTGTTAAAATACCGATCGGCTGAAAGGATTTGGCAATACTCACATTTCTTTTTTTGCCGTTCTGGTATCCCCAGAAAGGATTGTAATAATTATCCCCGGCCAGGTTGATCATTTCAGCAACGGAAGATCCCTGTCGGCCGTTCTCTGTTGGTGTGGCAAAAGCAACAAAAGACAAAAGGTGCCTGTCGTTAAAGCGTTTATCCACTCCTGTATAAAAAGACCAGCCATCGTAATAAGTACCTTCGGCATAACCTTCTTCGGCCCAGCGGCGTGAACCGGAAAAAGAAAATGCCCAGCCTTTTTTATTGAGCCCGGTCGAATGCGTGATCATGATGCGGTTATTGTAATTGCGGTTGGAGGCTGCATAATTGATACTGGTTTGTTTACGCTGACGGGATGCACGGGCATCAATATTGGTTAACCCGCCCAGGTCCCCAAAACCAAATGTGGTGGACCGTAATCCTGAAGTGGCTTCACGGTTTCGCAAAACATCATTCAATCCGCCCCATTGTCCATAAGGGGTAAAACCATTATCCAGGTTTTCCATAGGAGCCCCGTTGATGTAAGTATTGAACTGGTCGGCATCATATCCCCTGATCCGGAAACGGACCGCACCGAATTTAAAAGTGGCGGCGCTTAAAAATGGGTCCCTTCCGGCACCCAATTGAGAAGAAATATTTTGTGCGCTTCCATCCTGGTCGTCACTTTCATCCAGGGAGATCACCGGGATATTATCCTGGAGGTTTTCCCGGAGAGTTTCAATGATGGTGGTGTCGGGATTTGTTTGGGCAGGTGGAGGAGTAACAACCTGCGAAAATACACCAGGCATAAAAACACCCGAAAGCATTGCCACAAGCAGGCCATGTTTAATTGTTGACATCATAAATGTTTTGTTAAAAAAGTCAGCAAATGTAGCCTTTAAATGCTGCTTTTCCTGTAAAATATGACAATTAACATATTAATCATATTTAAATACTTATTATGCAGCGCTTATAAATAACTTTGCCAATTATTTAATAAAATTATGACAAAATTCTTCGTTTCACTTGCTGTCACTATCTTATCAATTTCAACAGTTTATTCACAAAAAGTCAATTATAAAGCTTCCATAATCAGCTTTTATAACCTGGAAAATCTATACGATACAGTAAATAATCCACTGGTGGATGATGAGGAATTTTTACCCGGAAGCGAACGGCACTACAATAGCCGGATCTACCTGGATAAACTGGACCGGTTGACTGAAGTTATTTCCCAACTGGGTACTGATATAAACCCGGATGGAGTAGCACTGTTAGGTGTAGCCGAAATTGAGAATGATACAGTACTTACCGACCTGTTAAAACATAAAACTTTAAAAAACAGGAAATTAAAATTTGTTCATTACAATTCTCCCGACCGCAGGGGTATTGATGTAGGCTTGCTTTACAATCCAAAATACTTTACACCTGTTTACAGTGAACCGCTTTTTGTACAGCTGCCGGGAGGCTCAAAGGATGCTTATTACACCCGTGATATTTT
>CAZBIK010000326.1:0-3971 GCA_964491955.1 uncultured Ferruginibacter sp. | reverse complement strand
ACTCAAACAAAACCGCCTTCGACAGGCTCAGGCTGACAATACGTTTAATTGAACGGATTAAATTATTAAAATAATCTTTTGCAAACACTACTCAAACATATCATCACACTTACCTACAAACCCCTGTTGGTAAAATACCTTTCCAGGACAAGGATGTACCGGTATAAGGATATCAGGCTTGCCGTGCCGCCCGAGATCTTTCATCCCGGATTTTTTTTCAGCACCCACCTGCTCCTGCGTTATCTGAACAGGTACCCGCTTAAAGAAATAAAATTATTGGAACTGGGTTGCGGCAGCGGGCTTATTTCCATTTCAGCAGCAAAACAGGGAGCAACGGTAACGGCTACAGATATCAACCCGGTGGCGGTGGAAGCGCTTAAAAAGAACAGCAAAAAAAATAAAGTAAAGCTGCACATCATACAATCCGACCTGTTCAACCTTATTCCCAAACAGCCATTTGATCTGATCGCCATCAACCCCCCCTATTATAAAAAAAAGCCGCTAACCGCAGCCGATCATGCCTGGTTCTGCGGCGAGAACGGTGAATATTATTCGGGGCTTTTTGATGGATTGTCAAAGTATATACATCCCGAAACAGTTATCCTGATGGTACTGATCGCCGATTGCGATATGGACATGATCAACGGGTTTGCTGCAAAAAACGGGTATGCCTTAAACTGTGTGTACACTAAAAAGAATATACTGGAGAAAAACCTGGTCTTCAAAATTGAAAAGAAAACATGAGTGGTTCTCTAACATATCATGAGCCGGCAGCATTTGAACAGCTTTATACCAGGTTGCGTCAAAAGGAAGGGCGAATGTACACGGATGAAGAAGTAGAAATACTTCCTAATATTGATAAAGACCATCCGCATTATAAAGAATGGCTTATCCGCAAACGGTCTTGCAGGGCTTTGCTCAGTTATATAAAACAAAAAGGAACCGTTTTAAAAATACTTGAGGTAGGCTGCGGTAATGGCTGGCTTTGTGGCCAGCTGGCAAAATCCATGGATATTGAAGTAACCGGCCTGGATATCAATACCAAAGAATTTAAACAGGCTGAGCGGGTATTTAAAAATATTACAAATGTGCATTTTGTAAACGGCAGCCTGGAACATGAATACCTGGAAGATAAAAAATTTGACATCATTCTTTTTGCTGCAGCCATACAATATTTCCCTTCGCTGAAACATACTATGGGCCTGGCAGTTAAGCACCTCACCCTGCAGGGCGAGATCCACATTATGGATTCGCCTTTTTACCAGCAACAGGAACTGGAAGCAGCGAGGCAGCGCACAAAAGACTATTACCTGGGTACAGGTTTTGAAACCATGGCTGGCCTTTACCATCATCATACGCTTGCTGAACTGGATGGATTTCAGTACAAGATCCTGCACCATCCCTTTTCGTGGAAGAATAAACTGTCGATAAAAAAAAATCCATTTTACTGGATCACCATAAAGAACCGTTTTCACTAATATGCTGCTGCAATCGCCATATCAAACCTATAAAAGATACCGCAGCCTGCAAACGCATATCATCAGCGCTTTGCCCATTGCCATCCTGATGCCGCACAGCGCCTGCAACTGCCGTTGTGTGATGTGTGATATCTGGAAAGGGAACCAAAACCTGGATCAATTAACGGAAGCTGATATACAGGGATTGCTGGGTACTTTAAGAAAACTGGGCACGCAGCAGGTGTTGATGTCGGGAGGAGAGGCTTTACTCAACCCGAATTTTTTCAGGTTTTGTGAGATACTGAAAAAAGCAAACATGAAGATCAGTTTATTATCTACCGGCCTTACTTTAAAAAAGAATGCGGATATGCTTGTGAAATGGGTGGATAATATCATTGTATCGCTCGACGGAGATGAAGAAACGCATAACCGTATACGTAATATTCCCGGCGCTTTTCATAAAATGGCTGAGGGCATCCGTGCATTAAAAATGCTGAAGCCAGGTTTTAAGATCACCGGCAGGACAGTGATACACAGGCTTAATTATGTCATATGGCCAAAAATAATCGACAGCGCCAAAGAACTGGGCCTGGATCAGCTCAGTTTTTTACCCGCCGATGTAAGCAGCCATGCATTTAACCGCCAGCAGGCATGGGATGAACCCCGGCAGCATGAAATTCTTATAGCCGAAAAAGAACTGAACGGGTTAAAATCAATTATTGGCAATTTGTTTATTGCTTTTAAAAATGAATTTGATACAAAGTTCATTGCAGAGAGCAGGGATAAGATCCGTAATATTTATTTCTATTATGCAGCCTTTTATGGCCGCAATGATTTCCCGTATAAAAAATGCAATGCGCCCTGGGTATCCACTGTCATTGAAGCCGATGGAACAGTAAGGCCCTGCTTTTTTCATGAACCTTATGGTAATTTAAAAAACGAGTCCCTGGATAAAATTATAAACAGCCGGAATGCTGTTGATTTCAGGAGGAATCTGGACATGGCAAAGAATGAGACCTGTGTGAAGTGTGTTTGCTATTTGAATTTACCGCCACAGGTAAAATTATAATGATGAAGAAAATACTTTTTTCTCATTCCTATTTTCTACGCTTCGACCCCAAACAATGGGCCACGGGCCAGCCCTATGCCCCACTGGGAACATTATATGCAGCGGCTTTTACAAGAGCAAACGGTTATGATGTACATTTTTTTGATGCCATGTTTGCCAAACAGGCGGAAGAAGTAATTCCGCATCTTGAAAAGACTGTGCCTGATTTTTTTGTGATCTATGATGACGGTTTTAATTACCTCACCAAAATGTGCCTCACCAACATGCGGGAAGCTGCGTTTAAAATGATCAGGTTTGCCAAAGAAAGGGGTTGTACCGTGATCGTATCCAGCTCAGATTCCACCGACCGGTTTGAAATGTATTTGAACGAAGGGGCCGATTTTATTTTGATGGGTGAAGCGGAACTTACTTTACTGGAACTGGTAAATGCAAATCCTAAAATGGTTGGTGATCCCGATAGCTATCGGGACAACCAAGGCGCCGATGCACCGGCCGGTGTCCCCACCGACCGGAATTTGAACAGCGATCTTTTCAATATCGAAGGCTTGGCTTTTAAACACAACAATGCCATTGTAAAAACGGCAAGAAGATCTGTGTTGAAAGACCTGGATTCTCTTCCCTTCCCGGCCTGGGACCTGGTGGATATGGAACCTTACCGCAACATGTGGTTAAAACACGCCGGTTATTTTTCAATGAATATGGGAACTACCCGGGGCTGCCCCTTTAAATGTAACTGGTGCGCCAAACCCATTTACGGCAACCGTTACAATTCAAGAAGCCCGGAAAACGTAGTTGCCGAATTGCTGATGCTCAAAAAGAAATTTCAATTTGCCCATATCTGGTTCTGCGATGATATTTTTGGATTGAAGCCCGGCTGGGTGAATGCATTTGCAAACCTGGTTGAACAACATAACCTTCATTTTACATTTAAAATGCAGGGAAGGGTTGACCTGCTCCTGCAGGAAAATAATATCAAAGACCTGGCCCGTGCAGGCTGCGCTAATATCTGGATGGGTGCAGAGAGCGGCTCTCAAAAAATACTGGATGCCATGGAAAAAGGAACCACGGTACCGCAGATCTATGAAGCTACCCGCTTGCTGAAAAAAAATGGTATCAAACCTTCTTTCTTCATACAGTTTGGATACCCCGGGGAAACAAGATCCGATATTGAAAAAACCATTTCCATGATCAATGAACTCCTGCCGCATGAGATCGGCATCTCGGTCTCTTACCCATTACCCGGCACCGTTTTTTTTGAAAAGGTAAAAGACCAGTTAACCGAAAAGGCCAACTGGACCGATTCTGATGAACTGGCGCTGATGTTTCGAAATACCTACCAACCGTCATTTTACAAACAACTGCACCGGTATGTACACAAAACCTACCGCAAACATATTGCGCTTGAAAATTTTAAAAACCTTTTTATACATCCTTTAAAAACCAAT
>CAZBIK010000325.1:0-3982 GCA_964491955.1 uncultured Ferruginibacter sp. | reverse complement strand
CCATAAATATTTCTTATCAAATCTATATTATGCCATCACTGGTATATGTACCGGGTCGGCATAATGCGCCAAACCATAATTTGTTGTCAAACATTCCACCGGGTTTTTCACATGCCACTCAAACTCATCCCTGAAATGCCGGATGGCTGCGGCAACCGGCCAGGCTGCTGCATCTCCCAATGGGCATATGGTGTTCCCTTCTATTTTTCTTTGAATATCCCACAACAGGTCTATATCACTCAGTTTTCCTTTCCCGTTCTCAATATTCAGCAATATTTTTTCCATCCAGCCGGTACCTTCACGGCAGGGGCTGCATTGTCCGCAACTTTCATGACGGTAAAACCTGGCCAGGGTGTATGTATGTTTTACTATGCACTGGTCTTCGTCCAGCACGATAAAACCACCAGAGCCCATCATGGTTCCCGTTGCAAAACCACCATCGGCAAGACTTTCATAATTCATCAGCCTTTTTTCTCCTTTGGCAGTGGTCAACAACAGATTGGCCGGCAGGATGGGCACCGATGAACCGCCGGGAATACAGGCCTTTAATTTTTTACCATTGGGGATGCCTCCGCAGTATTCATCACTGTAAATAAATTCTTCGACAGAGATGGTCATATCAATTTCGTACACACCGGGTTTGTTGATATTGCCACAGGCACTCATCAGTTTTGTTCCCGTACTTTTTCCAATACCGATCTTTGCATACTCCTCACCGCCATTATTTATAATGGGTACAACTGCTGCAATGGTTTCTACATTATTAACAACTGTAGGCCTCTCCCACACTCCTTTCACAGCCGGGAACGGCGGTTTAATTCTTGGATTACCTCGCTTGCCTTCCAGCGATTCAAGCAAAGCAGTCTCTTCACCGCAGATATAAGCTCCTGCACCGCGGTGAACATAGATCTCACAATCAAAACCGCTGCCCAGGATATTTTTTCCGAGAAAGCCATGTTGTTTTGCTTCTGCAATGGCCTGTTCTAAAATATCAACGATCCAGGCATATTCGCCACGTATATAGATGTATGAAACATTGGAGTTTAGGGCGAAAGAAGAAACGATCATTCCTTCGATCAACCCGTGCGGAATAAATTCCATCAGGTACCTGTCTTTAAAAGTACCGGGCTCGCTTTCATCTGCATTGACCACCAGGTGGCGGGGAATGCCTTCGGGCTTAGCCAAAAAACTCCATTTTAACCCGGTAGGAAAACCGGCACCTCCACGGCCACGCAAGCCACTCTTCTTAACTTCTTCCACAATATCATTGGGAGCCATTTTTACAGCCTTCTCTACGCTGCGGTAACCGCCTTCACGGCGGTACACTTCGTAGGTACGAATGCCTTCAACATGTGCTTTTTCTAATAATAGTTTTTTGCTCATACCCCAAATCCGCCGCGGCGGAGCTTTATAAATTAAAATTATTTATCGTTCTTTTCTTAAATCAAACGTTTAACTATTCCATATGCCTTTAAAAACCCTATGCGCCAGTTTCCCTCTTCAGGAGGCAGTGGGGGCATTTACCGCCTGCCTCGCGAACAATACCCATCGCTTTCCTTTTTTCACCCACACTTCCAGCACTTTTAAATAATAAGTATTTGTTGTTGCTTTCATTGTTGCAGTAATATCAGCTTTGAAACGCACATTAGCCATATTGCCATTTATGGTTACTGTAATACTGTCTTCTTTATAACCCTGGTAACTGATATAACCCGTTTCCAGGTTTTTCAGCATTTCGGCTTTTGTCTCTACCCAGCCATTGCTGTGCCCGTAACTCAAAACTTTATCCGTTTGCTGGTTTATAGAAACGGTATTTTTGTTAACCAGCGCCCGGTGAAATTCCTTTACTGTTTGAATTAATTTTTCTTCAACTGGTTGCGCATTCGCAAATCCAGCCAGGAATAAAAATAATATGGTCAGCAGTTTTTTCAATTCGACTTTGCCCTGCACTCTTCAATGATGGCATCCACTTTTTCTTTGGTCAGGTGTTCCCGGTAATGTTTTCCCAACTGCATCATGGGTGCGTACCCGCAGGCGCCCAAACATTCCACCGTTTTTAAAGTAAACATACCATCAGCAGTTGTTTCACCAACACCGATGTTCAGTTTTTGTTTGATATAAGCAATGATATCATCGCTCCCATTCAACATACAGGGCCCGGTCTGGCATACTTCGAACATATATTTACCCACCGGCTTTAAATTATACATGCTGTAAAAGCTGGCCACCTCGTACACTTCAATGGGTTCAATATTTAAAACAGAAGCCACGTAATCCATTACCGGCACATCCAGCCAGCCGCCGAATTCTTCCTGTGCCAGGTGCAATACCGGAAGCAGGGCACTTTTGTGTTTGCCCTCGGGATAACGGGAAATGATATCCGCTACCTCATTTAATTTTTTATCTGAAAATTTTATCATGCCCCTAAATCCCCTAAAGGGGACTTTTTAAAGTTTATAATTATTTAAAGTTCTTTTCTAAATTCAAGACTTATTTATTTTTTTCTGTAACAATTAGCAGAGTCCCGGTTCCCCCTCATCCTGAGCATTGCCGAAGGGCAGGGGGCGGAGGGGGCTCTTATGCATCCATTTCCCCCGCTATCAGGTTCAGACTGCTCATGGTAATGATCGCATCACTCAGCATACCTCCTTTTACCAATTCTTCGAAAGCCTGGTAATAAATAAAACAGGGCCTGCGGAAATGTAAACGGTATGGTGTTCTTCCGCCGTCACTGATCAGGTAAAATCCCAGTTCACCATTGGCGCCTTCCACTGAGCTGTACACTTCACCGGCAGGCATTTCGGTTTCACCCATCACAATTTTAAAGTGATAGATGAGTGCTTCCATTTTGGTGTACACATCTTTTTTCTCCGGCAAATAATAAGCCGGTGCATCTGCATGAAATACTTCTGCATCGGCACCTTTGAATTCCTGCACTTTCTCGTAAGCCTGTTTTATGATGCTCAGGCTTTGCCACATTTCTTCATTGCGCACCAGGAACCGGTCGTAACAATCCCCGGTGGTACCAACCGGGATGGTAAAGTCAAAATCTTCATAACTGCTGTACGGCGTATGAATGCGTACATCATAATCAACCCCTGCAGCACGCAGGTTGGGGCCGGTGAACCCGTAATTCAACGCACGTTCTGCAGAGATGGGCCCGCAGCCAATGGTGCGGTCCATAAAAATACGGTTACGGGTAAACAGGTTTTCAAATTCTTTCAATACACCCGGGTATTCTTTCAGGAATTTTTCAAGTTTGCTGAATGCGGTTGGTGTAAAATTCCTTTCAAAACCACCTATTCGTCCAATGGTAGTGGTAAGCCTTGAGCCGCAGATCTCTTCATAAATTTCGTATATGAGTTCGCGGTATTGCATTACATATAAAAACCCGGTATAGGCGCCGCTGTCAACACCTACAATAGAATTGCAGATCAGGTGATCGGAGATCCTGGACAATTCCATGATGATCACCCTTAAATAATCAACCCTTTTCGGGATTTGCAGGCCCAGTAATTTTTCGCAGGTAATATGCCATCCCATATTGTTGATGGGCGATGAACAGTAATTCAGCCGGTCGGTGAGCGGTGTGATCTGGTATAAAGGCCTTCTTTCTGCAATTTTTTCAAAGGCACGGTGAATATAGCCGATGGTGGATGTGGATTTCAAAATGCGTTCCCCATCCAGTTCCAGTATATTCTGAAAAACCCCGTGCGTTGCCGGGTGTGTTGGCCCCAGGTTCAGCGTGGTGGTCTGCTTTCCGATGCTTCCTTCCGATAATAAAATGTGATCGCTCATACCGCTCAGCTGTTAATGCGTTTTTTATTTTTAATGAATTCAAACAGGTCAAAGGCATAAATAATTGCCATAAATCCAAAAACAATACCTCCGATCATACTCATTCCATCATTCTTTACATAGAAAATATGAAAATTGTAAACAGATTGAATTACAAATAAAACAAGTAATACAACCAAAAAAA
>CAZBIK010000324.1:0-3982 GCA_964491955.1 uncultured Ferruginibacter sp. | reverse complement strand
GGGACCCAAAAATTTATTGGTTGCAAAGGCGATGAAGGCGACCCCGGAGGTTACAGTGACCGCTACCTGATGGAGCATCAACCCCACTCCGTTTTACTGGGCATGATAATCGCAGGGTATATTGCCGGTGCCGATACCGGTGTATTGTATATCCGTGCAGAATATCCCGAATCGCAGGAGATCATGCAGGAGGCTATCAATCATTTACTGGATGAAAATTTACTGGGAGAAAATATATTAGGCACCGGTTTCCGTTTTAATTTTAAACTGGTAAAAGCCATGGGTGCCTATATCTGCGGTGAAGAAACGGCCCTGCTTTCTTCTATTGAAGGCCAGCGGCCCGAAGTAAGGGTGCGCCCACCCTATCCTACCCAGCAGGGCCTGTTCAACAAACCTACCGTGGTAAATAATGTTGAAACGCTTGCCTGTATCCCTTATATCATTAAAAAAGGCGGAGCTGCATTTGCGTCTATTGGTAAAGGGAAGTCTACCGGAACAAAATTGATATCACTGGATGGTTTTTTTAATAAACCCGGTATGTATGAAGTGGATATGGGTACACCCCTGGATATTGTGATCAATAAACTGGGTGGTGGTTTCAGGTCAACCATTAAAGCCATGCACATTGGCGGCCCGCTGGGCGGGCTGGTACCGGTAGAAAAAATAAACAACCTCACGGTTGATTTTGAATCCTTTGCGGAAAACGGCTTTTTACTGGGTCATGCTTCTGTTGTTTGCATCCCGGAAAAATTTCCCATCATAAAATACCTCGAACACTTATTTGCTTTTACTGCACATGAAAGCTGTGGTAAATGTTTCCCCTGCCGCATCGGTTCCACAAGAGGTTATGAAATGCTGAAAAAAGCACAGGAAACTGATTATAAAATGGACAGGAACCTGCTCGACGACCTGGTTGAAACTTTAGAAGTAGGGTCGCTATGCGCCCTCGGCGGTGGCTTGCCCTTACCCGTTAAAAATGCATTGCAGTATTTTGAAGAAGAATTGAAACCTTATTTTAAACACAATTAATGCCAGGGTGATTTTACGTTGAGGATGACATTAAGTTGAAACGGATAGCTTTTAAAATTTATAAAATCCTGATTATGGGTATCATTTACAGAAAAGAAGATAAGCATGAACAGGCGGCTAAAGGCGCTACGGTTAACTATGTTTCAGCCAATGGTAATCCTAAAACAGGTATTGCCTTTATTGATAACAAACCGTATAAAATAAATGAGGGTGAAACAATACTCACATTTATCAGGAGGAATTTTGGAAAGGATCATGTACCTACCTTATGCGATGCCCCGAACCTTGACCCTTTTGGCTCCTGCAGGGTTTGCAGTGTAGATGTGGCGCTTACTGAAAATGGAACTGCTAAAGCACAGGCTAGCTGCCACATACCGGTAACGGCCGGTTTGTTCATTTATCCCAACTCTGCACGCATACAAAAACTCCGGAAAAACATTATTGAGCTCGTACTTACCGATCACCCGCTGGACTGCCTCACCTGCGAGGTGAACAATAACTGCGAACTGCAAACCGTAGCTGCGCGTGTTGGTATACGTGATGTTCGTTACCCGGCCGGGAAGAACCACCTGGATAAACCAAAAGACCTGAGCCACCCGTACATGACCTCGGATTTTTCGAAATGCATAAACTGCTACCGCTGTGTACGCGCCTGCGATGAAGTGCAGGGCGAATTTGTGCTGAGCATGGCCGGCCGTGGTTTCGACAGCCATATCATCAAAAGCATGGAAGTTAATTTTGAAAACTCGGATTGTGTAAGTTGCGGGGCCTGTGCACAGGCCTGTCCCACTTCAGCCATTTCTGATGTGTTCGAATCCAAATCCGTAGCTGTTGATACAAAAGTACGTACGGTTTGTACCTATTGCGGTGTTGGATGCAACCTCGATGTGGCCGTAAAGGAAAATAAAGTGCATTCCATACAGGCTCCATACAATGCCGAATCAAACCAGGGGCATACCTGCCTGAAAGGCCGTTTTGCCTTTTCATTTTACAATCACCAGGACCGTATAAAAACGCCGCTGATCAAAAGGAATGGTGAATTTGTGGAAGCCACCTGGGATGAAGCTTATGATTTTATCGCCCGAAAATTAACAGAAATAAAAAATAATTTTGGCCCCGACTATATTGCCGGCATTTCATCTGCACGCTGCACCAATGAAGAAAATTATTTAATGCAGAAATTCATGCGTGCGGTGATCGGCACCAACAATATCGACAGTTGTGCCCGTGTTTGCCACTCGCCAACCGCACTTGGCATGCAACGCACTTTCGGAACCGGCGCTGCTACCAACTCCATCAAAGACATTCAATTTACCGATTGCATGATGGTGATCGGCGCCAATCCAACCGATGCACACCCGGTTACCGGGGCCAAAATTAAGCAGGCTGCCATGAAGGGAAAAACTCTCATTGTGATCGATCCCCGGAAAATTGAACTGGCCAGGTATGCTGATTTTCATTTGCAGCTGAAGCCGGGCACCAACGTGGCATTGCTCAACATGATGCTGTATTATATCATCAGCGAACAACTGGAAGACAAAGAATTTATCAGCAACCGAACCGAAGGTTACGAAGAATTTAAACAACATATCCTTAACCAGGATATCAATGAACTGGAAAAGATCACCGGCGTTGATAAAGAACTGGTGAAGCTGGCTGCCATCGCCTATGCCACGGCGGGAAATGCGATGTCCTTTCATGGACTGGGTGTAACAGAACACAGCCAGGGTACATTTACGGTTATGCTCATTGCCGACCTGGCCATGATAACGGGAAATATTGGACGCAGGGGAGTTGGCGTAAACCCGCTAAGGGGTCAAAACAATGTGCAGGGTGCTGCTGATATGGGTTGCCAGCCACACCAGGGTGCCGGGTACCTCGATGTCACCAACCCGGAATACCATAAAATGTATGAATCCTTTTATCATGCAAAACTGCCCATTCATGCGGGTTATAAAATTCCCCAGATGTATGAGGCATCCCTCAGCAACAAATTAAAAGCCATTTGGGTGGTGGGTGAAGACATGGCGCAAACAGACCCAAACACGCACAAGGTTGTAGCTGCTTTAAAAAACCTGGAACTGTTTGTGGTACAGGAACTTTTCATGACCGAAACGGCGAAACTGGCTACAGTAATACTACCCGGCGCTTCATTCCTGGAGAAAAGCGGCACATTTACCAATGGCGAACGCAGGATCCAACGCGTAAACAAAGTGGTGGAACCAATAGCAGGTACAAAGGCCGACGGGCAGATCATTGCTGACATCATGAACCGGATGGGATATGCACAGCCTGATTATGATCCCGAAACATTACTGGAAGAGATTTCACAGATCGTTCCCTTCTTTGCCGGCGTAAAATGGAATGAACTGGGTGATAACGGCAAGCAATGGCCGGTGGCAAAAGATGGTACAGATTCAGACCTGCTTCATGTTGACAGTTTCAAACGCGGACGGGGAAAATTTATTCACAACCACTTTAAAGAATCGGCTGAATTAACACTGCATGGAAAAGAATACCCGTACATCATTACCACCAACCGTGAACTTGAACATTATAACTGCGGTACCATGACACGCAGAACCGGCAATAATAAAATACTTACGGAAGATTATTTACTCATCAACCCGGCTGATGCGGCCAAACATTTGATTGAAGATGGCGATATGGTTTGTATTGAATCCGCCAGGGGCAAGGTAGATGTAAAAGCAAAGATCACGGAGGATGTAAAGCCGGGGATATTGAGCTCTACATTTCACTTCCCGGAGATCATGATGAACAATATCACTTCAGATATATCCGACAGCGAAGCCATGTGCCCCGAATATAAAGTGGTAGCCGTTAATATCAGGAAGAGCAGGGGGAAGTATAAAAATGCGGTAGGTAATAAACAGGGATCAACCGCTGACTGATCCCTGTCCCGTAACCAAATCAACTGAACTTTGAATAAGTG
>CAZBIK010000323.1:0-4097 GCA_964491955.1 uncultured Ferruginibacter sp. | reverse complement strand
TCATCTGCATGCTTCCTTGCATTCTCTGCATCTTTATTATAGTGCTTCTCTTCTTTCTCGGTTTCGCTGATGATCTTTTCCAGTTCACCTTTTTTGCCAACCAGGTGCCCTTCTTTATTGGCTACCGCTTTTTTGGCAAGTTCCAATTGCCTGGCTTTTTCAGCAATTTCTTCCGTGGCATCCTTGATGTGTTTTTCACAAAGCTTTATTTCCAAAGTCTGCATCTCGATCTCTTTGTTGATGGCTTCAAACTCACGGTTATTCTTTACATTTTCGCTTTGCTTTTCGTATTTCTTAACCAGGGCTTCTGCATCCTTAATACCTTCTTTCTTCTGGGCAATAAATTCCTGGATACCGTTAATTTCTTCTTCCACACGGGTTTGCCTTGCATGCAGACCTTCAATCTCATCTTCCAGGTCTTTTACTTCCATGGGCAATTCGCCTTTCAGTACCTGGATCTCATCCAGCTTACAATCTACTTTTTGTAAAAGTACCAGTGCGCTTAATTTTTCTTCAATTGAGAATTCTTTAACTGCGGCCATTTTTTATTTGAAATTTGATTTTGAAATTACAGGAAGTAATGCACCGGGTTGGTTTTTACCCCTGTTTTTAGGACGGCAAAGGTAGGGAATTTTTGGCTCAAAATATCAAATAACAGGTCGATGGTGAACTGCTCACTCTCATAGTGGCCGATATCTGCCACTACCAGGCGGCTGTTGGCGTCAAAAAACTCGTGGTATTTGATATCCCCGGTAATGTAGAAATCAGCGCCTGTGGCTGCTGCTGCCCCGATCAGGAAGCTGCCGGCACCCCCGCAAAGGGCTATTTTTTTGACCGGTTTGCCCAATAAAGGGGTATGCCGTATTACGGAAAGTTCAAATGTTGTCTTCAACATGGCCAAAAAACCGGCTTCATTGAGCGGTTCGGGCAGTTCACCCACCAACCCGCTGCCAACCTGCTGGTTTTGGTTATCCAGGGCAATGATGTCATAAGCCACTTCTTCGTAAGGATGGGCATCGGTCATGGCTTTAACGATGGATTGTTCAAGCCATGCCGGGTAGATCATTTCCATCTTTATTTCATCCTCGGTATGGCGGATGCCTTTTTTACCGGTAAATGGATTGGAACCTTCGCCGGGCTTAAAAGTACCCTGCCCGGCCATATTAAAACTGCACTCGCTGTAATTGCTGATATGCCCGCCGCCGGCATTAAAAATGGCCGAACGTACATTTTCTGCAAATTCAACGGGAACAAAAGTGAAGAGCTTTTTTAACGTTGCGTTTTTGGTCAGCAATATCTTCCGGTTGATCAGGCCCAGTTTATCGGCAATGGCCGCATTAACACCGTGCAACACATTATCGAGGTTGGTATGAATGGCATAAATGGCTATATCATTTTTTATGGCGGTGATGACGGCCTGTTCCACATAATTTTTCCCGGTGATCTTCCGCAACCCGCTAAATATAATGGGATGATGCGCCACGATGCAATTGCAATTTTTTTCAACCGCTTCCAGCACTACTGCTTCAGTTGCATCCAGGCAGGTGATGATGCCCGTGCATTCCCAGTTGCTGTTGCCGGTAAGCAAACCCGCATTGTCATAACTCTCCTGCAATGAAGGCGGGGCAACCGACTCCAGGGAAGTGATTATTTCCTGTATCTTCATTTTAATAAATTAAGTTATGAACACGCACGAACTGTACGATCAATATAAAACAAAGATGCAAAAAATTGCTGACGTAAAATATGCTTCTGCTGTTTTGCAATGGGACCAGGAAACCTACCTGCCTCCCAAAGGCAATGATACCCGGGGAAGGCAACTGGCCACGCTCAGTGAAATGGCACACCAGTTGTTTACGGAAGATTCAACCGGCAACCTGCTGCAGGAACTGGCCGCAAAAGATGGCCTTGATGATAAACAACAAAAAAATGTGCAGCGCAGCCTGGAAGATTATGAAAAAAGTAAAAAACTCAGTCCTGGTTTTGTACGAACCATGAGTGAAGCGGTGAATAAAAGTTTTCATGCCTGGATACAGGCCCGAAAGGACAATTCTTTTGCAGGATTTGAACAACCACTCGATGCCCTGATACAGTTAAAAAAACAGGAAGCCGGCCTGCTGGGTTATGAACATCATCCTTACAATGCATTGATGAATGATTATGATAAAGGGCTTACCGTTGAAATTGTTGACCGGGTTTTTGTTGATCTGAAGCCGCAATTATCGGCCCTGCTAGAAAACATCATCAATAAAAAACAGGTTGACAATGCTTTCCTGCACCAACATTTCAATAAAGACCAGCAGTGGCTTTTTGGCATTGAAATTTTAAAACAAATGCATTTTGATTTTGAGGCCGGCAGGCAGGATATCAGCGAACATCCTTTCACGATCAATTTTAACAGCAGTGATGTACGGATCACCACCCGCATTGATGAACATGATTTTGGCAACATGACCTGGAGCTGTTTGCACGAGGGCGGCCATGCCCTGTACGAACAGGGATTGCCGGCTGAAGAATATGGTTTGCCGCTGAGTGAATATTGCAGCCTCAGTATTCATGAAAGCCAGAGCAGGCTTTGGGAAAATAGTGTTGGCCGCGGTATGTCATTCTGGAAACACAATTACGCACTGCTGAACAGCTTTTTCCCGGAGCAGTTTAAAGGCATTGAAATTGAACAATTTTACAAAGGCATCAATAAAGTGCAGCCATCGCTGATACGCACCGAAGCCGATGAACTCACTTATCATTTTCATGTAATGATCAGGTACGATATAGAAAAAATGCTGATTGAAGGAAGTATCAAAACAAAGGACATACCGGCATACTGGAACGAGCACTACGAAAAATATTTAGGCATAAAAGTGCCGGATGATAAAAGCGGCTGTTTGCAGGATGTACACTGGAGCCATGGCAGTTTTGGATATTTTGCCACTTACAGCCTGGGCAGTTTGTATGCGTCGCAGTTGTATGCAGCCATCAAAAGGCAAAACCCGGCGTTGGAAAAGGAACTGGCTGCCGGCAATAACCTCAATTTATTGGCATGGCTTCAGCAACAAATATACCGGCACGGGCGTTACTATACCTCAGAGGAACTGTGCCAAAGGGCCACCGGAGAAACGCTGAACAGTAACTATTTCATGGAATATGCCCGCAAAAAGTATAACGATATTTATGCCGTATAAATTCAAGGCTATGAAAACTTTGATCTGCAGAACACGATTTTTGTATGTAGCCGGCCTGGCCATTTTATCTGTTATGGCAGGTTGCAGCAAATCTCCGGTCGAAGCTGTACAAACAACCTACCAGCAGCAGCAGTTTGAAGACAATATACTCAACAAAAATTTCAGGGTACACCTGGCCACAGATAATGGGGTTGACCTAACCGCTCAATACAACGGTTACACTTATGTATTGTACAAATCCACTTATTACAACGGGCCCATGACTGCCGTAAAAAGCGGCATTACCTACAATGGTACCTGGAGCAGTAATGATGATTACAGCAAACTAACGATCAGCATCCCGGCAGCACCTGCCGAATTTGTTTTTTTGAACCGCGAATGGAAGTTTACCAAAAAATCGCTGCCCATCATGGAACTGGCGCCATGGGGCACTTTAGAGCCCAAGGTATTGCACATGGAAAGGTTTTAATTCCCTTTCAGTTTATTTACCAGGTCTACATATTGCTGCATCGCATCCTCAGATGACTTTCCTTTTAATGCGGCCCAGGCATCGTACTTGGCCTTATTTACAAAATCAAAAGGATTGGATGGAGCCTCCCCGCTTATATCTCCTTCGGTGGATTGTTTGTATAAGGAATAGAGTTGCAGCAGGACCTCATTGGAGGGTTTTTCGGTGAGTGTTTTACTGTCGGCAATGGCCTGGGCGAATGCAGCTTTTATATCCATAAAATGTTTTTTACAAAATTAGGTGAAAGGCTTCTAAATATGGGTTCAGAGAAAAAAGTTTGAACTAAACCTGTTCTGCTGTTAAAATAAATTTGTTCTTTCAAACCCGGTTTCTGACCATGTTGCTATAAACCTTTGATCTATTGAGAGATCACAAAATTCTGATTTTAATTTTTTACAAAAATTGAA
>CAZBIK010000322.1:0-4107 GCA_964491955.1 uncultured Ferruginibacter sp. | reverse complement strand
TTCAGGTTGATGGTTTTATCTTTTACACCGTCATCAATGCCCGTGAATGCAGCCTGGTCACTTTTTTTATCAAATACTTCCACTTCCTTCACAATATCTGCCCGCAGGTTTTTGGTGGCAATACCCGGGTCATCGCCAAAGAATTCTTCACCGTCAACCAATACTTTTTTTACCTGTTCTCCCATGGCGGTTATTTTTCCGTCCTTATCAACCTGTATACCGGGCAATTTGCGCAGCAGTTCTTCCACATTGGCGCCGGCCCTTACTTTAAAACTGTCGGCAGTATATACTGTGGTATCACCTTTGATCTTTATGGGCGATCCGGTCTTCACGATCACTTCTTCCAGCAATTTACTTTTAGAGGTTAAGGCAATGAGCGGGATCTGCGTTTCCGCATTGTTCAGGTCAAGCGGGAATATCATATCCGCAAAATAAGGATGGGTGGTCATCACTATGTAGTTGCCCGGTACCAGGTTCTTAAAAGCATAATTCCCGGCAACATCGGTTCTTGTAAATTTATACAACAGCGAGTCTTTGGCCGAAAGCAGGGCTACAACTGCATTGTGTACACCTTTTTGCTGTATGGTATCCTTAACAGATCCGGAAACTGTAATATTTTGAGCAAGTGCGGTGGAAGCAAAAAATAAAGCAATTAAAAGCAGGGCAGCAGGTTTAGGCATACAGTAGTTGGATTGGTATAAAATTCAAATGGCTAAAAACTTTTTTAAAGATGGATTTATTAATTGTTATTGACTAAATTGGTATTCTTAAATTTAAGTTAAAACAAATTTGCATATTTAGTCCTGCATTAAACCGGGCAATTATATAAATGGCAACAACAAAGCGTCAACCGGCAAAATCAATAACACCGCTAAAAAAAAAATTACCGGGAATACCGGCAGTAAAATATGAAGACATTCATTTTATCGACAGCCTGAAGCCGGTTTGGAATTATTCGCTGTTTACAGACGAGGACATCATCAATTTTAAGAACGGGACATTTTATACCGGCTATCAGAAATTTGGCAGTCATAGCCTGGAGGTATTGCAAACGCCCGGCTTTTATTTTGCCGTTTGGGCGCCCAATGCCACCGGTGTTTCTGTGATCGGTGCATTCAACGGGTGGAAGGAACAGCTGCACCCGCTGTTTGTGCGCCTCGATAAGTCCGGCATCTGGGAAGGCTTTATACCCCACCTGCAGGCGGGCGAGACCTACAAATATTTCATTAAAGGATTTAAAGGGGCCATAACAAAAAAAACAGACCCCTACGGACAGTATTGCGAACTTCGGCCCGCCACTGCATCCATTACCTGGCAAACATCACACCAATGGACAGACGCAGACTGGATGAAAAAAAGGAAGAAGCACAATGCCCTCGATGCCCCCTGGAGCGTTTACGAAGTACACCTGGGCAGCTGGATGCGCCCGGTTAAAACGGATGAAGAAAGTTTCAACAGTTACATTCAGCTGAAAGAACACCTGGTGCCTTATGTAAAAAAACTCGGTTTTACACACGTTGAACTGATGCCGGTGATGGAATTCCCCTTCGACGGAAGCTGGGGTTACCAGGGTACCGGTTATTTTGCCGCAACCTCACGTTTTGGCACACCCGATGATTTCAAAGACCTGGTTGACGCCTTTCACCGGGAAAACATCGGCGTGATCCTGGATTGGGTGCCTTCCCATTTTCCCTATGATGCACACGGCCTGTTCATGTTCGACGGAACGCATACCTATGAATATGCGGATATGCAAAAGGGCTATCACCCCGACTGGAACAGCTATATCTTCAATTACGAAAGGGGAGAGGTAAGGTCCTTCCTGGTCAGCAGCGCCCGGTTCTGGCTCGACCTGTTTCACATAGACGGCATACGGGTAGATGCGGTGAATTCCGTGCTACGGCTGGATTATTCCCGCCGCGAAGGCGAATGGAGGCCCAATAAATTCGGGGGTAACGGTAACCTGGAAGCGATCGAATTCATACAGCAGTTCAATGAAACGGTTTACCGCGATTTCCCGGATATACAGACCATTGCTGAAGAGGCCAGTGACTGGCCCAAAATTTCGAAGCCTACCACCGAAGGCGGACTTGGGTTTGGCATGAAATGGATGATGGGCTGGATGCACGACACCCTCAATTATTTTAAAATGGACCCGCTGATGCGGCAGTTCCAGCAGGATAAATTCTCGTTCAGCATGATGTATTATTACGACGAGAATTTCATGCTCCCCTTCAGCCACGATGAAGTGGTACACGGCAAAAGCCCCATGCTGTATAAAATGCCCGGGGATGAATGGCAGAAATTTGCCACCCTGCGCCTGTTGTATGCCTACATGTTCACCCATCCCGGCGGTAAGCTTTTATTCATGGGCAACGAATTTGCACAAACCTCCGAATGGAATTACAAGACCGAACTGGACTGGGAACTGCTGCAGTTCGACTGCCACCGGCAGATGCAGGATTGTGTGCGTGACCTGAATCATTTGTACCGCACTGAACCTGCCCTGCATGAATTGCAATTCAGCGAAAAAGGTTTTGAATGGATCGACCTGGACCACCGGTCAGAATCGGTGATCGCATTTATGCGTAAGGGGAAGAAAAAAGCAAACAACATCCTCATTATTTTAAATATGACCCCGGTTGTGCGAAATGACTGGAAAATAAGGGTTAAGGGTAAAACGGCCTGGGCCGAAATTTTCAACAGCGACCTGGAAAAGTACTGGGGTACCGGCAATGTGTTCAATCCTTCGCCTTCTGTGAGCCTGGTGGATAAAAAGCGGGGTATCTATGAAATAATTGTACAGCTTCCTGCGTTAGGATGTGTAGTCCTTAAATAATTGTACTGTTCCCGTACCTGAAAACCTATGAAAAACGTAATTACTTTAGCCCTCGTATTGCTATCCGGTACAGCATTTGCACTCAACCTGGACAGTTCATTCTATTACTTTGAAAAAGGAATTGAAGAAAAAACCGCCCGCAGGTACCTCGTGGCATCCAATCATTTTGAAACTGCCATCCAGCACAATCCCAGGTACACGGCTGCCTATATAGAAAACGGCCTGGTAAACAAGGAAATGCGCCGCACGGATGCAGCCAAACATAATTTTTTAAAAGCTTTTGAACTGGATAACAGCAACGAAGTGGCCATTAAAGAACTGGCTGATCTTTATTTCAGTTACCGCCAGTTTCAGGATGCCATTAATTTTGCCCAAAAATGTAATACCTGTAAAAATGCAGACCGCATCATTGCCCAGTCATATTACGAACTGGAAGATTACGGGAAAGCAGAAAAATTATTATTGAACCTCGTTGCCAAAGACCCAACAGATGCTGTTTCCGTTTACACCCTGGCCAGGACCTACCTGGAAATGGGGCAGGAAGAAAGATCAGTTCCTTACTATGTAAAAGCACTGGAGCTCGACAATACAAAAAGCAAATGGCATTTTGAACTGGGATTGATCTACTACAATACCGAAAATTATAAAAATGCTGTGGCCAGTTTTAATAAAGCCGCCGAACTTGGTTTTATACGGACCAATGATTTTAATGAGAACCTTGGTTTTGCATACCTGTACACCGGCGATCATGTAAACGGCGAAAAACTTTTACAGGAGATCATCGCCAGGAAACCGGGGGATAAGGAATTATTAAGGGATATTGCACAGGCTTTTTACGACCGTAAAATGTATGATAAATGCCTGGATTATTGTCAAAAGTTACTGGAGATGGATATGAAGGACGGAAAGGCTTTGTACCAGGCCGGACTTTGTTTTCAAAAGAAGGGAGATAAGGAAAAAGGGCAGCAGATGTGCGATAAGGCAATTGAACTGGACCCTACACTGGCCGGTAAGCGGCATAAAAAAGAGATCATGGGATTTTAATCACCATAAACTTTTCATGCGATTGATGTTAGTTTGAAGCCGGGGGGAAACTCCCGGTTTTTTATTTTTGAATGGTTACTCTGTAACAAAAATGGAAGTAGCGACCGATGTGGTAAAACCGGTATTATCAAGAATAACCGGTACCCCATTTTTACAATAAGCAGCCTGGGAATATGGGCCAGAAATGCTTTACACAATTGTTGGAGGTAAATCAGGTGAACAAG
>CAZBIK010000321.1:0-4121 GCA_964491955.1 uncultured Ferruginibacter sp. | reverse complement strand
ACATAACCCTGTTTTAAACACAATTTTCATATGGCAATTCTTTTTCCCCGGGTTTCACAAAAAACGGGCAAAAAAAAACTTCCCGGGCGGGAAGCTATGATTTTTTAACTGGCTGACCCCTTTTAAAAAAAGGATCTGTATGTATTATAATGCCACCTGTTTCTCTTCGATCAGTTTGCGCAGGTTTAACAGGGCATAACGCATACGTCCCAACGCTGTATTAACACTGCAATCAAGTATTTTTGAAATCTCCCTGAACTTCAGATCCGCGAAATGCCGCAGAATAATAACTTCCCGCTGTTCTTCCGGCAGTTTACATACCAGTTGCATGATACTTTCCCCGCTTTGCAGTTTCATTATTTTATCCTCAGCAGATGGCTCTGAAAAATTCAGTACATCAAAAATATCACTTCCTTCGCTGGTCCTTATTGCGGGCTTGTTTTTTATTTTCCGGAAATGATCTACACAAAGATTGTGTCCGATGCGCATGGCCCAGTGTACAAATTTGTTTTCTTCCCTGTATTTGCCTGTTCTGAAAGTTTCTATAATCTTAATAAAGAGGTCCTGGAAAATGTCTTCAGCCAGGTATTTATCTTTTACCATTAAAAAAATAGAAGTAAATATGCGGTCTTTGTGCCGGTTTACCAGCACTTCCATGGCATAAGGTTGGCCATCATTGAATAATTGAATCAGCTGCTCGTCAGTCAGGGTAAAAAGGGTTTTCATTTTTTTGGTTTTATGTAGGGTAATTGAATGCGCAAATTTAATTTGTGAAAGATTTACAGGTTTTAATCATGGCTTTAAAATACATTTCGTCATGGTTCTAACAACTGCAGGCTGCTGTTCTCAGTTTAAAACCATTTCCTTTTCTGTCATCAGCTTACACAGGTTGTTGAGCCCAAACTTCATCCTGTCCAGGGCATTATTCAGGCTGCATTTCATCACTGAGGCAATTTCCTTAAATCCCAATCCCCCATAATGATTAAGAATCATTACTTCCCGCTGGTCGTCCGGAAGCATGTTGATCAAACTCTTGATCTTATGGTGGCTTTCATGATAACCGGTATCCGGCAATGCGGCCGGCACAGGAAAATGAAACGTTTCTGAAGGTGTTTGTGCAATGGCAGCATGTATGCTTTTCCGTGAATGTTCAATACACATATTCTGTGCGATGCGGGTCGCCCATTCCAGGAAGCATCCTTCGGCTGCACTATTGCCGGCTATCATGTTGTTGATGATCCTGATAAAAACATCCTGGAAGATCTCTTCAGCAGCATATTTATCCTGCACCATATTATAAATGGAGGCATATACCCTGTCTTTATACAATTCAACCAGTGTGGACATGGCATTGTGTTCGCCATTGAGGTAGAACCGGATGAGTTGCTCATCAGGCATGCTGCTTTGGGTATTCATAGGATGGATATTTTATGTACCTGGATATGGATTATTGCGGGTAAAGGTTGGCTGAAATTCAAACAAATATTGTAGCCGGCGAATTGGTTTTTGCATAGATGATTTTCTATGTGTAAAATTTAGCATGGATCAACCCCTTTACCATTCTTTGAAGCGGTTATAGATGTTAAGTAAATATCAGACAGCAGGTCAATTTCAATCTCCCTTTCATATCCCTGCAATGGCTGTTTATATAATTCATTTTATGTATAGCTGGTTTATTACACAAATTTGCTGATGAGAAAAATATTTTTTGCACTTGTCTTTATTTCGCTAAATGCTTTGGCCCAAACGCCGCCCCGTAAGGCCATCATGGGCCTGCTGCCAAAACCTGCGGCCAATGGTATACTGGCAGACAGCGTCATGGCAAACGGCACATTCGCAGCAATTGGTTTACTAAAAGGGGATGTCATTACTGCGATCAATGGCAATGCCCTTGCCTCGATGGATGTGTATGGAAAAAGGGTGTCCCAGATCAGGGCAGGTGATAAACTGGCTGTGCAATTTACCCGGAATGGTAAAAGCATGACTGTTTCAGGTAATGCGGTCATGCGCCCTTATGAACAAAATGAAATTGCCGATGTACAATATGACTGGGTAAAATTCCGCAACGGTTATTTAAGGGCCATTACCCGTAAACCCAAAAGCAAAACAAACCTGCCCGCCATTTTACTGGTTCCAGGGTATGGCTGCGGCAGTATTGAAAACTATATGGGCAGTTACAATGGCAAGCTGCTTACCGAATGGCTGAAAGCCGGTTATGCCGTTGTAACGATAGAAAAATCGGGCCTGGGCGACAGCTATAACTGCGCCCCCTGCAGCGAGGTTGACCTGGCAACCGATATTGAAAGTTTTGATGCCGGTTACAATTATATGGAGCAGCTTCCCTTTGTTGATAAAAACAGGCTCTACATTTGGGGACATTCCATGGGCGGTTTAATTGCCCCCGAAGTTGCCAAAAGGCACCAGCCAAAAGGCGTAATGGTTTTTGGTACCACGTTCCGGCCCTGGAGCGAATTTTTACTGGAAATGCACCGGGTACAAAAACCATTGCTCGAAAACCAGACCTATTTACAAACGGAAGATTTCATCCGGAAGATCCAGAAGATCTACTACGAATTTTTTGTTCTCAAAAAAACAAGGGCAGACCTTTTTCAGAATCCTGAATATAAAGACCTGGTGGCCAGCGAGCTTGGCCACAAAGATGGCAGCAATGATATGTGGGGCAGGCACTGGGCCTTTTGGCCGCAGATAGATTCCCTGAACCTGGCAAAAAGCTGGCAGCAGATTAATTGCCCGGTACTGGTATTGCATGGCGCTGCAGATTATGAAAGCTGCAGCATCGTAGAGCCAACCCTGGTCACAGAAACCGTGAATGAGGCCCACCCGGGAAATGCAACCATGGTGGTTGTTCCTGAACTGGATCATTTTATGATGAAGAGTGCGAATTACAAAGAGGCCAGGGATAATTTTAAAAAACAGCAATACGCAAAAGGCAATTTCAATTACCAAATTGCGGAAGAAACCATCAACTGGTTAAAGATGCATTAGTCAAACAGATCTGAAATAATCCTGTTTTCAAATAACAAACCGGCAGATGTTAATTAGACTATTTCAAATTTAAGAGTAAGGAACAAATGCTGAAGCTACAGTAGTGCAAAAGCAGAGTAAAGCTGAACGGCAGGAACAGCCTGTCCCGATATAGTCGGGAGGCTGTAATCACTGCCTGACGGCAGGCAGGGTTCCTGCCTTGACTTTTTTGTTACTGCTGAGCGTAGACGAAGTATTGCGTCAAGGCAATAAGTAAAACAACCCTTTTATTTTTTCCCGATCTTTTGCAGCAACTGCAAATGCGGGTGCAGGCTGGCAATCGTATCCTTTCTCAAAAACTGTTTCAGGTGTTTGCAAAAATGGCTGTAATCATAATAGCCGTATTGCCCGTAATCAAATCCGGCAGGAGCGCTGACCAGCTGCTGAACCGCTTTGCGTATCCGCAATATCTGCAACGCTTTTTTACTGCTGAGGCTGGTGGTTGTTTCAAAATACCGGTGCAGGGTACGTGCTGAGACATTATACTGTTTTGCAAAATTGTCAACGGATGTGGTAAAATCATTTTTACTGTTGCAGTGTTCCAGTATTTCGGATACGATCCGTATGGCCTCCCAGGAACCCGGGTAACTTTCTACAATGGATTGAAAATAGCTGTTCAGGATCTGTACCCTTTCATCAAAGGATACTGCCTTTTTAGCCCGGTCGATCACCGACTGCTCCATCAGGTAACTCAACGGGTAAATATACTCCCGGTACTCCCCGAAATTCACTTTGGTTTTAAAAATGATGGGCGATATCTTAAACTTGATGCCGAATAATTTATTGCCGGCACGGTGATAACATTCAATGGACCTGTTGCGGGGCAAAAAACCATCTGTCTTCATATTGAATTTCTTATCTGCAACCTGCATGATGAACGGTGTTCCCAGGTTGATGAGGTAAGTATACCCGATATTGGGGAACAGGGCATCCGAAAAACCTTCCGGATATTGCTGCAGCAGTTCGTCAAATTTTGTCTCCCAGAAAAAATCAATAAAGCCCCCCAGCTCTTTGGCAGGCTTAACGCGGTGGTAATCATTTTCAAAATGATCAATATTAAAGAATTCGAAGGTTTT
>CAZBIK010000320.1:0-4124 GCA_964491955.1 uncultured Ferruginibacter sp. | reverse complement strand
TGTTATGCCGGAGTCCGTTTTGTGTAATTAATGAAGATCCGGCATATTGAACGTGGTACCGTTGTGTTGTTTTAAATGATCAAACAATTGGCCCTTGCCTTTACGGATGGCTTCTACGCTGCCAAAACCTTCCAGGTGTGCCTTGCCGCAGTTTGTAATGATACCGTGAGTGGGCATCGCATACCTGCAATAGCCGGCAATTTCCTGCAGGTGGTTTGCCCCCATTTCTATGATCGCCATTTCGGCACCGGGTCTTATTTTTAAAATAGTAAGGGGGATCCCGATATGGTTATTGAGGTTGCCTGTTGTTGTATAGGTTTTATAGGTAGATGATAAAACGGCATGCATTAATTCCTTGGAAGTGGTTTTGCCGTTACTGCCGGTAATGGCAATAAACGGCACCTGGTGTCCGGCACCTGGTACATTAAATTGCAGGCGGTGATGGCCTGCCAGGTTTTGCAGGGTTGTTAAAACATCATCAACCAGTATGATCCTTTCGTTTGGTGCACCTGTTAATTCATCGGCGATCACATAGGCGGCACCGGACGACAATGCCTGTTGTGCATATTGATTGCCATTGAAATTGGGCCCCTTCAATGCAAAAAACAGGTCACCGGCTTTTATCTTGCGGCTGTCTGTTTGAATGGAAGGGTACCTGCTGAATATTTTATATAACTCATTTATCTGCATACCTCAAAATTAAATGGAACTGTTTAATAAATATCCATAAAAAAACCTCCTGTAAAACAGGAGGCTTTTTAAAAATATGGAGAACTCTATTTCTTTTTCTTACGGGAATTCTGTTTGCGTTTGGCAAAGATATTACCTTCTTTAAATCCAGGACCTTCAGGCGGTCCCAGGTAGGTTTGAGCGCAACGGAAACCAACAGTGCTGGCAGACTGGTCTTCCTGCATGAACCTGCGGGTTCCGGGAGATAACCAATATGGCCTGTCATTCCAGCTACCACCTTTGATCACCCTTGATTCATCACTGATCAGAGAAGTGATTCCATATCCATAACTTACGCCACTGGATGAATCACCATCGAGGTAATTGATCACGTCATTCTTTTGATAATTGGCACGGTTCTTCACTTCTTCATCAGAAATGTCAACCTTTTTCAAGCGGCCCATACTGTCTCTTTCGTATTCGCCTCCTGAGTTCTTAAAATACTTCTGGAACTTGTTACCACGGAAATAGTTGAAATCTTCACCATCTGAAGGTGTCATTGGCCTGTACACATCACCAACCCACTCGCTCACATTACCACTCATATTGTATAAGCCAAATGCATTTGGATAGAAGGATTTAATATCACCGGGTATAGCGGCACGGTCATTTAAACCACCGGCAATACCCATATTATCTCCGCTGCCACGCTTAAAGTTAGCCAGGAATTTGCCCTGCCAGCTTCCGCGGCGGTTATCCCTTAACCCGTTTGGATTATTGCTCCATGAATAGATCTGCTGGTTTGAGAATAATTCTTCACCGCTCTTTTTCTCCGATTTACGCGGATTTGGGTTTTGTGCCAGCATACCGTATGCAGCATATTCCCACTCTGCTTCTGTTGGTAAACGGTATCCCATATTTAAGATACCATCTTCCATACGGAGGGTGGCCCTGGGTTTACCATTCACATCTTTAGGAGCATTCTTTGATTTTGGCTTTCCTTTTCCCTGGATCATATCAGGTGCCATTAAGTAGGTTTCGGTATTGAATGACCCGTCGGCGCCTGCACCTTTCATTTCCTTTTTGATGGCATCTTTTTTCAGATAACCGGTTTTTTGCAGGTTCAATTCATTCACACGGTCCGTTCTCCAGATACAAAAATCATGGGCCTGGCGCCAGCTTACACCTACAACAGGGTAATAATTATAAGAAGGGAAACGGAAGTAATATTCTACGTATGGCTCATTATATGCCAGTTCTTCTCGCCATACCAGGGTATCCGGCAGGGCTTTATTAAGAATGGCAGTATCATTTGAAAATGTATTTTCCAGCCAGTATAAATATTCGCGGTAATGTACATTGGCCACTTCAGTTTCATCTATAAAGAAAGAGGGAACCGTGATCCTGCGGGGAATATTGTTCCAGTCGCCCATTACATCTTCATCCTTGGCGCCCATCACAAAAGAGCCACCCTGAACAAATACCAGGCCCGGACCGGCTTTCGGGTATTTCACCTTGGCCACATGGAAATTACCCATGTTTTTGTCATCATAATTCCAGCCTGTAGCTGAAGACTTGGTTTGTTTTTTACCAAAAAGACCCCCTTTTTTACAGGCACTGAGTGAAAGTGCTGCAATTACAAGGATCATCGCATTTTTTCCGGAAAGTAGTTTAATCATGTTCATTCGTTTGTCGTATTGTTTAACGAAAGGTTTTCTTAATTATTGTATATGGGGTTACACTGGCTGCGAATATAAAGACTTTAGGTGAATTAGGAATAATTCAATGACTTTTTTTAAAGTTAAATATTGCCCCAACACAATATAACCGGTTTTGTCATTGGCTGAATGAAATGACATTGCCAGTTTTTGTGATGTACTGATCAGGAAGCACAGATAACCGTCATTAAAAAAACAAACCGGTAAGCCGGTACATTTCATAATATTTTTAAAATACTTCCCCCGCCTTTGCCGGATTTGTGCCGGATCATCTTGCGGGAACATGGGGAAACAGGCATGAACCCCTGCCGGGAAATGTATACGGGTGTCATAATTTTACATGCAGCAATACCAGGTAAAACAATAAAATGAATTAAAATTTACCGGGCAATTTATATTTAACAGTGCCATTTCCTGGCTATATAAAAATGTATAATACTTTTTGGGTTTGTTTTTTTTAATTTCCCTGAAATGCCATACAGCAGCGGGCAGTGTAGGTTTATGCAACATTTCAGATCAGGATACCCGGTATGTTTTTTTGAAATGCTTCCTTTTTTTTGAAATAACTTTTTTAAATTTTTTTTTAGGTTTTTTTTGGTTAATATGAACAAGAGTTTTAATCTTGCATACAATAAAGAACAAACGATTATCGGAGAAACTTTGAAATGTTCAATTTTATCATTGATCCCGGATAGCCGGGTATGTAATTTCAAAATTGAACGGCTGCTGATTTATTTTTAAATGCGGCATTAACCGGTAAGGAAGCATTACCCGCAATAAACAATACATCAACTCGTTTATGGGGTGTGCCGGTGAATAAAAAGCTGAAATCCTGCAGGTAAACCAGGTTAATTGTTAAAAATTACCACTTTAAGGTATTGTTCTGAAATAAAAACCCTTTATCTTTGGAAATAGTACATTTTTTAAGTTTTTTTTAACAAGATTTTATAATTTAGTTGTTCATTTGAATAAAACTATTATTTTTACAATAGAATACAATCATAAAACTTAACGCTTATAGAGGTAAGTCTACCTAACCAAGACAAATCAAAACGCATGAAAAAAGTAACTTTGAAACTAACTGCCTTAGTTATGTTACTGGGAGGAACAATAACTGTATCTTATGCCCAGAACAAAATAAACGTTGTAACATCTGCTGTTCCGTTTTTACGTATTTCACCTGATGCCCGCAGTGGTGGTATGGGAGATGTAGGTATTGCAACTGCACCTGATGCAAACGCAGCTTTTGCCAACATAGCCAGAACTCCATTCAGTAAAAGTAAAGCAGGAGTAGCTGTTAACTATACACCATGGTTAAGGGACCTTTCTGTAAATGATGTATTCCTGGCATCTTTGGCAGGATATTATAAAATTGATGATGTTCAGGCTATTTCTGCATCATTAAGGTATTTTAAACTGGGAAGCATTCAGTTTACTGATGCATTGGGTAATGACCTTCAGCAATACAACCCAAGGGAAATGGCAGTTGATGTAGGATATTCCAGGAAATTAAGCAGCAAATTGGGCTTAGGTATCGCCATCAGGTATATCAATTCCAATTTAGCCAGTGGTAATTTCGGAGGACAGAATTATAAAGCTGGTTCTTCTGTAGCCGGTGACCTGCACCTGTACTATCATGGTGCCAAAGAAAATGGCCAGGGTTTAAACTGGGGTTTAACCTTAAGCAACCTGGGTTCCAAAATATCTTATTCCAGCGATGCTACTCAAAAAGATTAC
>CAZBIK010000319.1:0-4133 GCA_964491955.1 uncultured Ferruginibacter sp. | reverse complement strand
GGTCAAACAGCTCCCGGTGATGGTATTTGCATAGCCGATCAACCCGTGAACCTGGGTGGCGAAAATATCATTGTACGATACTTACGGTTCCGCCTGGGTGATAAATATCAAAAAGGCGGAATGGTGGATGGAAGCGGGAGTGATGATGCTTTCGGCGGGGTTGGCAGGCAGAACATCATCATTGATCATTGCAGCATGAGCTGGAGCACGGATGAGGTTTGCTCCATCTATGCCGGCGACAGTACCACCCTGCAGTGGAATATCATTTCGGAACCGCTGAATTATTCATATCATTTTGAGACCGGCGATAAAGATTATGAGCGGCATGGCTTTGGCGGCATCTGGGGCGGCAGGCATTTATCGGCACACCACAACCTGTTTGCCCATTGCAATAACCGTACACCCCGTTTTGATGGCATCCGCAATGCACCGGAAGAAAATGTGGATTACCGAAATAATGTGATCTACAACTGGGGAGGCAATAATGTGTATGCTGGTGAAGGCGGTACTTATAATATTGTAAACAACTACTACAAATACGGCCCATCCACTGCTGCAGGTGCAAAGGCAAGGGTTGTGAATCCGTATAAAAAACCACCTTCCATACCATTTGGTAAATTTTATGTGCATGGGAATTATGTTGATGGCTCAGCGGAAGTAACTGTAAATAACTGGTTAGGTGTAAACATGAACAATGGAACAGCAGCGGATGCCGTTGCCGCAAAATTAAATGCAGCTTTCCCGGTTATTTATACTAAAACAGAAACTGCTGCAGATGCCTATGCTGCCGTTCTGAAATTTGCCGGGGCCGGTTATAAACGGGATACCCTGGATCAAAGGATCATAAATGATGTTACAAACCGCACAGGTAAATTCATTGATGTTCAGGGAGGATACCCGCATGGCACGGCTTATGAACGCACGGTAAATGCATGGCCGGCATTAACATCGTTACCGGCACCGGTTGACAGTGATAAAGATGGCATGCCCGATGATTGGGAAAAAAAGAATGGCCTTGATCCGGCAAATGCTGCAGATGCATCAAATTATACAGTAAGCAGGAGATTTACAAATATTGAAGAGTATATAAACAGTATATTAAAATAGGTAAATGAGAATCATTGTTTCCATCGTAATGCTTTTTACCATGCTGGCGTTTTGTTTTCCGGCTAAACCCAAAATACGGGTATGGATGATCGGCGATTCAACCATGTGCCACTATGAACCGGCACGTGCGCCTTTAACCGGCTGGGGTATGCCGTTTGCCCGGTTCTTTGATTCTACGGTGATCATCGAGAACAGGGCAAGGGGTGGCAGGAGCACCCGTACATTCATCAGTGAAAACCGCTGGCAGCCCATTGCCGAAAGCCTGAACGAAGGCGATTATGTGCTGATACAGTTTGGGCATAATGATGAGGCCAAAGAAGAAAAATACAGGGAACGGTATACTTCGGTTCCGGATTATAAATCCAATTTGATTAAGTTCATAACAGAAACCAGGTCCAAAAAAGCTGTACCGGTTTTAATTACGCCGGTTACCCGCATGAAATTTGACAAAGAAGGAAAAGCACTGGAAACTCATGCAGATTATTCGGCAGCAGTCCGGGAAGTTGGAAAGGCTTATCATACACCGGTGATTGACCTGGATACAAAAAGCCGTAACTTATTGCAGCAATTTGGCCCGGAGTTTTCAAAAATGTTTTTCATGCAGCTCGATTCATTGCAGCATCCCAATTATCCATCCGGGCAAAAGGACAATACCCATTTTAATGTATACGGTGCCAGGCGCATGGCCGAACTGGTACTGGGGGAGATCAGGATCTTATTACCGGAACTGGCAGAAAGGATCGTGGTGCCGGCCATAAAAAAATAAAAATGAAAAGAACATCACTTTTAATTGCCCTGGTTTTTTGTGCAGGTTCCATTACTGCCCAGTCGCTAAAAGGAATTACAGGAAAGCCGGATACTTCCTACACCAATTACAGTGCATTCATTTCAACAAAAAAAACCTTCCCGGGAATTACACTGGTGGAGGAATTTACATTTGCTACAGTCAGCGAAAAACGAAACATGCTGTACAGTTCTGTTCATGACCGGAATTTATCACTGGATGCATTTTATCCGAAAAAAAGAACTAAACAGGAACGGGCTGCCATCATCATCATCCATGGCGGCGGATGGCGTAGCGGTAACCGTACACAACATCACCCGCTGGCACAAAGCCTGGCCAGGCTCGGCTATGTGTGTTTTTCACCGGAATACCGGCTGTCGACCGAAGCTTTATTTCCTGCTGCCGTTCATGATATCAAATCCGCCATACGGTGGGTGAAAAAAAATGCAGGTAAATTCCGGGTGGATACCAATAAGATTACAGTACTTGGATTCTCCGCAGGCGGCGAACTGGCCGCTTTTATGGGTGCTACCAACGGCATGGCTGAGTTTGAAGGGCCGGGCAGTCTTGAAAAATATACATCCTCGGTCCAGGCAGTGGTGGATATTGACGGCACCCTTTCATTTGTACATCCCGAAAGCGGTGAAGGAGACGACAGCAAAAGAACATCGGCTGCCACTCACTGGTTTGGATACACTAAAAAAGAGAACCCGGCACTTTGGATACAGGCCTCCCCGTTAACCCATGCAGGTAAACACAGCCCGCCCACTTTATTCATCAACAGTGCTGTTGACCGGATGCATGCCGGCCGGGATGACTTTATAAAAATTTTGAACAGTTTCAATATTTATTCCCAGGTTAAAAAATTCGAAAACTCGCCACATGGTTTTTGTTTGTTTGAACCCTGGTTTACACCAACTGTGGGATATATTGATGATTTTTTGAAAACAGTTTTTAAAGATTAACATAAATGATGATAAGAACAGTTTTTTATATTTTGTTTTCTTTGCTGGTTCAGGCTTTACCTGCACAAGATAAAAAATGGGTGGTGGCTGCCGATGGCAGCGGCACGTTTACTACGGTACAGGCAGCCCTTAATGCCGTTCCCGGTAACAATAAAAAACGGGTGACCATATTTATAAAGAACGGAATCTATACCGAAAAGCTGGTGCTGGACTCCGGTAAAAATTTTGTAACACTTATCGGGGAAGATAAATTCAATACCATACTTACGTACAACGATCACACCGGCAAACTTTCTCCCCGGGGCGATACCATCAATACCCGCACTTCATACAGTTTTAAGATACTGGCCAATGATTTTACAGCCTCCAATATCAGCTTTCAGAATGATGCCGGTTTTTCAGCAGGGCAGGCAGTTGCCGTTGAACCGGATGGAGACCGGGCTGTTTTTATGAACTGCCGGTTCCTGGGCAACCAGGATGTGTTGTTCACCAACAGCGATAAAAGCCGCCAGTATTACGAAAATTGTTACATAGAAGGCACTACCGATTTTATTTTTGGGTCTGCCACGGTATGGTTCGAAAAATGCCACATCCACAGCAAAAAGAATTCGCACATTACTGCCGCATCCACCCCGGCGGAAAAAAAATTCGGGTATATCTTCAATGATTGCATTTTAACAGGTGATACTTCGCTGCACAATGTTTCCCTGGGACGTCCATGGCGGCCATACGCCAGCGTTATTTTTATGCGGAGCTATATCGGCCCGCATATAAAACCGGAAGGATGGAGCAACTGGAACAAAACAGAAAATTACAGGACCACCCGGTATGCAGAGTATAAAAATTACGGTCCATCGGCAGATCCTTTACAAAGAGTGAACTGGTCCAGGCAACTTTCAGATGAGGAAGTAAAAACATATACCATACAGCATATATTAGGTGGGTGGAACCCGGGTAAAAAAAACTGATATGAAACCAATCAAAACAGCACTGTGTTCTTTCGGTATGAGCGGATGGGTTTTCCATGCCCCATTCCTTACCGTACATCCCGGGTTTGAATTTTATGCAGTTTGGGAAAGAACGAAGAACCTGGCGGAAGAAAAATACCCGGGGGTAAAAACTTTTCGCAAACTGGAAGACTTACTGGCAGATGATGAAACTGAACTGGTGATCGTAAATACACCAAGCATTACCCATTTTGATATCGCCAAACAGGTGATCATGGCCGGTAAACACCTGGTGGTGGAAAAACCTTTTACGCCAACTGTTGCTGAAGC
>CAZBIK010000318.1:0-4139 GCA_964491955.1 uncultured Ferruginibacter sp. | reverse complement strand
CCGCAAGACCGGGGTAGCCAAGGCCATTAAAAAAAGGATCTTCGAACTCAGCCGCGAAAAATACCCTGCATCAAAAATATTCGGTTTAACAACCGGGCTGGCTGTGATGAAGATCAATTCTGACCTGGGCTATGAACCGGTAACCTATTCTGAGCTCACTACGGATGAACAATTCTGGGCCGGCTGCAAAAGTTGTGTCAATTACGATATTTTAATGAGCAAGGAACGGAAGAACTGTATGTGTACGGCCATGTTGTTCGACCCGGAAGATCATTTTGAACCGGAGGAAACAAAACAGGAATTTAAAAAGCATTCCAGGATCTATGAAAGGTTCATGCGGGTCAAACAAAGCAAACCGCTTAAGTTTTTACAGAAGAAAAAGGGCAGTCTTCCTTCAAGATCATTGTTACATCATTTTTTTAATTTTTAAATCAGGACAGTATGGGTAAGAAAGTTGTATTGGGATTCAGCGGGGGGCTCGACACCACTTACTGTGTAAAATATTTCACAGAAGAAAAAGGGTACGAAGTGCATTCGGTTATTGTGAATACCGGCGGGTTTACAGATGATGAATTAAAAAAGATCGAAGCACATGCTTACAGGCTTGGTGTACGATCACATACCTGCATTGATGCGGTAAAGAGTTACTATGATAAAATGATCCGGTACCTGGTTTTCGGCAATGTATTGAAAAACAATACCTATCCATTAAGTGTAAGTGCTGAAAGGTTGACCCAGGCGGTCTTTATTGCAGAACATGTAAAACTTTTAAAGGCGGATATCGTTGCGCATGGCAGCACCGGTGCCGGTAACGACCAGGTGCGGTTCGATATGATCTTCAACATCATGATACCAGGGGTGGAAATTTCTACGCCCATACGCGACCTCAAATTAAGCCGTGAAGATGAGATCGCTTATTTAAAAAGCAAGGGTGTTGAAATGAACTTTGAAAAGTCAATGTATTCGGTCAACAAGGGTTTATGGGGTACCAGTGTGGGCGGCAAAGAAACACTGAACAGCAAAGGCATGTTGCCCGAAGAAGCGTGGCCAACAAAGGTTACAGAGTCCGGAACAGCAAGCCTTGAATTGGGGTTCGTAAAAGGAGAGCTTAAAAAAGTGAATGGGGATGAATTTAACCATCCTGTAGAAGCGATACAAAAAGTGCAGCAAATTACAGGTCCCTATGGCATTGGCAGGGATATTCATGTGGGGGATACCATAATAGGAATTAAAGGGCGTGTTGGTTTTGAAGCTGCGGCTCCCATGGTGATCTTAAAGGCCCACCATGCACTGGAGAAACATGTATTAACCAAATGGCAGCTCAACTGGAAAGACCAATTGGCATTATTTTATGGTAACTGGATGCATGAGGGGCAGATCCTGGACCCGGTGATGCGGGATATTGAGGCTTTCTTCGAAAGCTCGCAGGAAAATGTCACAGGCAATGTGTTTGTTGACCTGGCGCCTTATCGTTTTCAGATAACCGGGATTGAATCTGACTATGACCTTATGAGCAGCAGATTCGGCAAATACGGGGAAATGAACAACGGCTGGACCGGTGATGATGTGCGGGGCTTTTCAAAAATATTCGGAAACCAGGCCATGATCTATCATGCAGTAAAACAATCGGTCAATGAAAAATAAAATAAAAATTGGTATCATAGGCGGGGCAGGTTACACCGGCGGAGAACTGATCAGGATATTGCTGAATCACCCCGATGCTGATATTGCTTTTGTACACAGCAAAAGCAATGCAGATCATTTTTTATACACCGTGCACAGGGACCTGCAGGGCGAAACCGGGATGAAATTTACATCCGCACTTAACCGGGATATTGATGTTTTATTTTTATGTGCCGGTCATGGTGAAGCGGTGAAGTTTTTATCAGAAAATAAATTCAATGATAAAACAAGGATCATCGACCTAAGCCAGGATTTCAGGCTGGGTGAAACCGTGGGAAAAAGAAAATTCGTTTATGGTTTACCGGAATTAAATAAAGCATTGATAAAAAAGGCAACCAACATTGCAAACCCGGGTTGTTTTGCCACGGCCATTCAATTGGGTTTATTGCCGCTGGCTAAAGCCGGGTTGCTGAAAGAAATTCATACTACGGGGATAACCGGTTCAACCGGGGCAGGGCAGGGGCTGAATGCAACATCGCATTTCAGCTGGCGGGCCAATAATATCCAGGCCTATAAAACCCTGTCGCATCAGCACCTGGACGAGATCGGCATGTCTTTATTAAAATCAGATCCTTCGGGTAATGTGGATCTCAGTTTTATACCCTGGCGGGGAGATTTTACAAGATGGATCTTCATAAGCTCACAAATAAAATGCGGGTTAGCCGTAAATGAACTGTCTGCATTGTATAAAAAATATTATGCAGCTCATCCGTTTATCGTGTTCAGTGAGGAACCCATTTTTCTTAAGCAGGTGGTCAATACCAACAAATGTTTTATACAGCTTGAAAAAATTGGCAATAAGCTGGTGGTACATACCATCATTGATAATTTATTGAAAGGCGCCAGCGGGCAGGCGGTTCAGAATATGAACCTGATGTTTGGCATTGACGAAACAACGGGATTGAAATTAAAGGCAAATTATTTTTAGCATGAAATTATTTGATGTATATCCACTCAACGACATCTGCATTGAAAAAGCAGCCGGCAGTTATGTGCGGGATGATAAAGGCGAAAAATACCTGGACATGTATGGCGGGCATGCGGTGATCTCCATTGGGCATACGCACCCGCACTATGTTAAGCGGATCGAAGACCAGTTGCATAAGGTAGGGTTCTATTCCAACTCGGTAAAAATTCCCATACAGGCTGAACTGGCTGAAAAATTGGGTAAGATATCCGGTAAAGAAGGCTACCAGCTTTTTTTATGCAATTCAGGCGCCGAAGCCAATGAAAATGCACTTAAGCTGGCATCATTTTATAATGGCCGGAAAAAGATCATCGCCTTCAAAAAAGCATTCCATGGCAGAACATCATTGGCTGTGGCAGCAACCGATAATCCGGGAATTATTGCACCGGTCAACGAAACGGGCAACGTTATTTTTCTTCCCTTTAATGATGAAGCCGCATTGGAATCAGCTTTTAAACAACATGATATTTCATCAGTGATCATTGAAGGGATACAGGGTGTAGGAGGAATTAATGTAGCATCCAATACTTTTTTACAGAAGATAAGAACACTTTGTGATGTGTATAATGCCGTGTTCATTGCAGATTCAGTTCAGTGTGGTTATGGAAGAAGTGGAAAATTTTACGCACATGATTTTGCAGGTGTGAAGGCTGATATATACAGTATGGCAAAGGGTATGGGTAACGGGTTCCCGGTTGGAGCCATTTCGATAGCTCCAAAAATTCAGCCTAAACATTTTATGCTGGGTACCACATTTGGCGGTAATCACCTGGCCTGTGCAGCAGCGCTGGCTGTTCTGGAAGTTATTGAAAAGGATGGACTGGTGGATCATGCAAAAACAATGGGAGATTACCTGATGGCCGAATTAAAGAAACTGCCGGGCATAATCGAAGTCAGGGGAAGGGGATTGATGATCGGTATCGAACTGCCCGAACAATTGAATATGGTGAAAAAGAATCTCCTGTACAAACACAGGATATTTACCGGCGAAGCAAAACCCAATGTGATCAGGCTTTTACCGGCACTGAATATTACGAAAACCGAGACTGATATTTTTTTACAGGCTATTAAAACCGAATTAGGCTGATGTACAATTTTATAACAGTGAAAGATGTTGCGGATATAGATGCGTTGGTTGAACAGGCATTAAAATATAAAGCCGATCCGTTTGCAGGCAGGGAACAGTGCGCCGGCAAAAGAATTGGATTGCTGTTCTTAAATCCATCCTTGCGTACCCGGTTAAGTACACAGGTAGCTGCGGGCAACCTGGGTATGGACGCCCACCTGGCCCCACTGGCCATCGAACACGGCGCCGAACTCTACTCGTGTGACGCGGACTTCGCGCGTTTCAAGGTGCTCACCTGGCGCAATCCGGTCACCTGATTTCAGCCGCCGCGCGTCACCTCGGCACTCCGATCCACCCGCGCAGGATCGCGGCCAGCTCCTCCACGGTCGTGGCCACGGGCCGATCCGTCCGCGGGTCGGGGTC
>CAZBIK010000317.1:2720-4139 GCA_964491955.1 uncultured Ferruginibacter sp. | reverse complement strand
GCGCTGTTATTAAACAGGTAAATCCGAAATGCCAGTTTGGGATCAGCCCCTTTGGTGTTTGGCGCAACCAGGATAAGGACCCCGTTAACGGGAGTAAAACAAATGGCGCACAAACGAATTATGACGACCTGTATGCCGACATTTTATTGTGGCTGCAAAAAGGATGGATCGATTATGTGGCACCGCAGCTGTATTGGGAATTTGGCCATAAGGTTGCCCCATACGAAGTTTTGCTGGACTGGTGGAGCAAAAATACTTTTGGTAAAAACCTGTACATTGGACTGGCCAGTTACCGGGCCAACAGCAATACTGCCTGGAAGGATCATACGCAATTACCGCGGCAGATAGAAGCCCTGCGCAACACCCCCAATATACAGGGAATGATATTTTACAACAGCAGCAGTTTTGTAAAAAATCCCAACGGCTGGAACGACAGCCTCCGAAACAATTATTTCAGGCTCCCGGTATACCCGGCTCCCCTGGCCTGGATCGACAGCATTAAGCCCGAAGCGCCACAGATCAATTCAATCGGCTTACGCAAAAAAGACAGCTTTTACCAGGTTAAAGGAAATTTTTTATACCCCTGGCAAAACATAAAAAAAATAGCGGTATATGTATATGAAGACAACAAGGTGAACCTTAAACCGGAACTGGAAAATATCTTTTATTTTGATGCCGACAGTGCAAATTTTGTTTTGATCTTTCCCATTGACCCCTTACACAAGACCAAAAAATTTGGCGTAAGTACCATCTCCAGGTATAATGTGGAAAGTACGCTGCAGCTTTTTAACTGGCAGGACCTGGAGGATTAACCCCGCCCTCGTCCTCATCTCTGACGAGGATGCAATGGCCCTGAGTCTCTGACTCATTCATTTTTCTTTACCTTTGTTATGTGATCAATTATTCATTTTCAATTAATATTTATGCCCGGCTTTGAACATTTTGGAAAAGAAGAAATAAAAGAAGTGAATGATGTACTGGAAACAGGCGTCCTCATGCGTTATGGATTTGACGGCCCCCGCAAAGGGATCTGGAAAGCCAAAGAACTTGAAGAAGCCGTTTGCCATACTTTTGGCTGCAAACATGCACAATTGGTGAGCAGCGGTACGGCAGCCTTAACCACGGCGATGTGTGCCCTGGGTATTGGCTACGGCGACGAGGTCATTTTGCCTTCATTTACTTTTGTGGCCAGTTTTGAAGCTGTACTCAGTGTTGGCGCAATCCCCGTTTTTGTGGATGTGGATGATACGTTAACCCTGGATCCGCAGGCCGTTCGAAATGCCATCACCAATAAAACAAAATGCATCATGCCGGTACATATGTGCGGCAGCATGGCCGATATGGATGCCCTGCAATCCATCTGCAAAGAGCATGGTTTGATCTTACTGGAAGATGCCTGCCAGAGTATTGGCGGTACTT
>CAZBIK010000317.1:0-2710 GCA_964491955.1 uncultured Ferruginibacter sp. | reverse complement strand
ACTTGAAAGCCGAACGGGATCTTTTTGACGTCAGAGATTGTGTCCGAGCCTATAGAATTATTATGCAAAAAGGGAAAACCAGCGAAATCTATAATATTGGAACCGGAAAAACCATTTCTATCAATAATTTGTTAGAAAAAATCATTAAAATATCTGGAAAAAAAATAACTCATCAAATCGATCCTGCCAAAAAACGGCCATCCGACATCGCCAGAAACTGCGTCAATTCCTCCAAAGGAAAAAAACTGGGTACCATCGGAGATGCCGGAACCGCTAGTTTTGATTTTGTAAAGACCATCACCTGCGCCGCAGGCGGCGTGGTTATTACCAACCGCGAAGACATTTATATTGCAAGCGATGGTTATACCGATCACGGCCACGATCACCTGGGTGTAGACCGTGGAGCCGACCTGCATCCTTTTATCGGGTACAATTTCAGGATCAGCGAACTGCACGCAGCCGTTGGCCTGGCACAGATAAAAAAACTGGATACTTTTTTAGCCATCCAGAAAAAAAATCATACGACTTTAAAAAATGCTTTGTCTGCCATACCTGGAGTAAGTTTCAGGAGAATACCGGATGAAAACGGCGACAGTTGTACATTCCTGAGCTGGTTTTTGCCAACCGAAGAAGCCACCCGGGCTGTTGTTGCTGAATTAAAAGCACAAAATATTTTAGCCGGTAATTTTTACTGGTTTGTAAACAACTGGCATTATATGAGCAAATGGGACCACCTGAAAAATGCAGTTACTTTAAATGCTTTACACCCCGACCTGAAAGCTGCGGTTATACATCATGCAACAAAAGACTTTGCGCAAAGTGATGCCATCATGAGCCGTTGCATATCAACAGCCATCAGTTTAGCATGGACAGATGAGCAGTTGAAAACAAAATGCGACCAGCTGGTACAGGTGATAAAAAAAGTGCTGAGTGAGCAGAAAATGGGTGTTTAAACTTCTTTTATTTTAATAGAAACTTTACACTGATTCTAAGTGGTGTTCGATGTTTCCTATATGGTTCAGAAATGCGCCATTAGAATTTATATAGGAGCAACACCCAATTATTCTTTCTTTTAAAACTTTTTTTTCAGGATCTCTTCGATCCTGTCGGCCAATGACTGCAGGGTTTCGCCAGGCACTGCTTTAATACCACTCAACGCATCAGCTACCTCATTTACCAGGAAATTGTACCTGTCAAACTGTGCTTTTAATACTGCTTCATCCTTTGTTTCCCAATAATTACCTTCATCTGATAATTCAAAGACTGAAAAATATTTATCCTTAAAATATTGCAGCAGTTTTAAAACGGTTATATGTACATCCATGCCGGCATACTGGGTTTTAGTACTAATGGTTTCAACCATCAGGTCGTTGGTTGAAGGGTTATTATTCATTAATTTGAAAGGGCAACAAAGCCTGCCGGAAGGAAAAAATACCAGGGAAACAGGTTCACAACCTTCAGGCATAAAACTTATACCCTTCAGCTCGTTTTCAGAATAATTGATAAAGCCGGGATCGTTTACATGGGCTTTATCATTTGCATTACTAATCTTTTCAAAGATGTGGTAATTCCAGTTTAGGCTTTTGCAGATATCAATAGCCTCACTGGTCAATTCATCGGTCAATGCATAATCCTTTATTTGACCGTGGTAATGGATAGATAATCCCATAAGCTATAGATTTAGTAAGGGTTAACGGCATTGGGCTTCTGTTCTAGGTAATCATTATAGGGTAATGATCCCAGCCTGAACCTCAATGGGATTTTAGATGCCTTTTCAAACTGCAGTTCCTTTTTACAAAAGAAACCGAAATTTTGCGTGTAATGGTCAGCGCTGATCACAGGCATGGATCTGGGTTTGGATAAAAATACGGATTGGGAAATAGTAAATTTTACCGGCACCATTTTTTTATGGCTACGAACAGGAAAACCGGCAAACACCTTCATACCAACAATCGGTTTAAATACAGGGTTTATGGTATATAAATAATGCCCGGCAGGGATTTTAGCGTCCCGGTTTTGGGAAAAAACGCCCCCTGCCACAAAAATCATGCAAAAAATCAAAAATTTACCTTTTTTATACATTTACATAGGCTTATCTCTGTAAATTTACGCAGTTATTCAAATCATGGAATACATTTTTTAGAAACCAGTTGATTATTTACCCTAACCGGATGTGTTTATGGCCTTAAGTCAGGGACTATATCAAAAGCAATTACAAAAATTATCGCCGCAGCAGATCCAGTTGATGAAACTGCTGCAGGTGCCAACTGCCCTTTTGGAGGAACGGATCAAGGAAGAGATCGAGGAAAACCCGGCCCTGGAGGAGGCTGAAGACGGGCACGAAACTGAATATGATGAGGCCAATGATGAGTTTGCCGATAGCGAGACCGATGAAAAGGAAATGGATGGGGGTGTGGATGAATACGACAATATCGACATCAGCGAATATGTAAATGACGGCGATGATGAAGTGGGCGATTATAAACTGAAAGACAGCAATTACCCCGAGCTTGATGAAAACAGGGTGATCCCCATCAAAGTGGAACGCGGCTTCAATGAATTGATGCTGGAACAACTGGGCATGCTTACTTTTGATGAGCACCAGAAAAAAGTTGCCATCCAGATCAGAGGTAACCTGGATGATGATGGCTATTTAAGAAGGGAATTCTCAGCCATTGTTGATGACCTGGCATTCAGGCAAAACATAACA
>CAZBIK010000316.1:0-4165 GCA_964491955.1 uncultured Ferruginibacter sp. | reverse complement strand
CAGCTGCTTCAAGTCCTCTCACCGGGTGTAATATCCCCGGCTTATAATATTTTACATTTAGTTATTTTGTAAAACCAGATTTTTTAACGGCTTTCCGGATTGCTCCATGACTTTTTGGTATTATTTTTATAATATGCTTATAACCAGGTCCGGGGTATTTATTTTTTTACTTTCACTCAGCACCAGTACCGTTACTGCTCAAAGTTTTGGTGGTAACCCGGCTCCGGCGTCAGTTAGATGGAAACAAATAAATACCGGCAGGGTGAGGGTAATTTTCCCGGCTGGATTAGACAGCCAGGCAAACAGGATCGCCAACGTAAATAAATTATTGGGAGATATGACGGCAAAGACTATTGGCGGCAGGCAGGATAAATGGGATATTATTTTACAAAATCAGACCACCATACCCAATGCATATGTACGGCTTGCGCCGGTGATGAGTGAATTCTATATGACACCCGATCAGAATAGTTTCTCAAACGGCAGCCTGCGCTGGGATGATAACCTGGCCATACATGAGAACAGGCATATGCAGCAGTTCAGCAATTTTAATAAAGGGTTTGCAAAAGTATTTTCTTTTTTCCTGGGGCAGGAGGGGCAACTGCTTGCCAATGGCCTCACCGTACCTGATTATTTTTTTGAAGGCGATGCTGTCTGGCAGGAATCACTGGTAAGCTTACATGGTCGTGGCAGCCTGCCTTCATTTTATAACGCGTATAAATCGCTCTGGCTGGCAGATAAAAAGTATTCCTGGATGAAACTGCGGAATGGGTCTTACCGTGATTTTGTACCGGATCATTATGCATTGGGGTATAAGCTGACTGCTTATGGCTATGAAAAATACGGGGACAATTTCTGGAACAAAGTTACTGATGATGCCGTACGTTTCAGGGGTGTTTTTTATCCGTTCAACCGGGCCATTGAAAAATTTTCAGGAAAATCATACAGGCAGTTCAGGGATGATGCCCTCCGGTATTTTAAGGAAAGATGTTTGCGGGATACCCTTATGTCGGATACCGGGTACAGCTATCTTACGAAAGAACAAAAAAATAACGTTGTTGACTACCGGGTACCCTTCCAGGTAGGGGATGACAGTATTTTGCTAACAAAAAGATCGTATAATAAAATAAATGGTTTTTATATTTTATCCGGGGGCAAAGAAATAAAACTGCGGGTAAGGGATATTGTTATTGATGATAATTATTCATATAAAAAGGGCAAGATCGTTTATGCTGCTTATGCTTCTGATCCCAGGTGGGCGCCGAACAGGGATTACAGCGTAATAAAAATGCTTGATATTTATACCGGCAGGCAAAGACAAATCACACACAGGTCAAAATATTTTTCACCGGAGATCAATGATGCCGGAACCGAAATACTTGCGGTCCAGGTAAATATTGACGGCACCAATAATCTTTGCAGGCTTGATGCCATAACCGGTGAACCGGTGCTTAAGATCCCCAATACCGGAAGGCTTTTTTTCACCCAAACCAAGTATATCCATTCAAATGCTGCTGTTTCTGCTGCCAGGAATATGGACGGGAATATGGCATTGGTAAAAGTTGATCTAACCAGTGGTGCAGTAGAAAACCTGACGCCATTCTCTTTTAATGTGATCGGGTATCCCGTTGTAAAAGGTGATACGGTATATTTTAATGCTTCGGATGAAAATGCAGATAAGATATTTGCAGTAACCCTGGCGGATAAAAAAATATTCCGGGTTACCAATAATATCAATGGTGTTTACTTTCCATCCGTAAATGGAAAAAACGAATTGTTGTTTTCTGCATTTTCTGCTGGAGGGTACATGTTGGCCAGGCTGGACCTGCATGCTGTTGCCTGGAAAGAATTTCCTGCGATCAATTTTTTAAACGGGAACAATAAATATTATACGGATTCGCTGTTGAAAATGCCTGGTGCCGGCGCTTTGAATATACTAAACGACAGCAATTTTGACCAGCATCCCAATGGGAACATTAAAAACCAGGTCACTAAATACCGCAAATCATTCCGCCTGTTCAATTTTCACAGCTGGCGGCCGGTTGTTGATGATCCTGAATTCGGGTATTCAATTTTCAGCAATAATGTACTCAGCAGTTTCACCAATACGATCGACTATACGTATAACCGTTCCGACAAAAGTCATACAGTTGGCTTCAGCAGCGCTTATGGTGGCTGGTTCCCGGTTTTAAGCCTGGGAGCCGAAGGTAGTTTTAACCGGACGGTTGATACGGCTATCGGGAAATCGGTGCATTTTAACGCAGCCACCATCAATGCCGGGTTTTCCATACCGCTGCGTTTTGTGGGCGGCAGAACCAGCCAGTTTTTACAGTTCGGTGCGGGTTATAACCTGGAGCAATATTATTATACCGGCGTGGGTAAAAATGTTTTCAGCAACAGGGCCATTAAATACATGAATGCTTTTTTAAGTTTCAGCAATATAAACCAGCAGGCCAGGCAGCACATCAACCCGCGCTGGGCACAATCAGTGTCATTCAATTACCGGGATGCATTTAATTTCATGAGCAGTTATAAATTTGTGGCCCATGCTTCCTTTTATTTCCCGGGCATATTTCCCAACCACAGCCTGGTGTTCAATACGGCTTTTCAAAAGCGTGACACCCTGCCGGACCTCTTCAGCAAGGTCTTTTCGTATTCCAGGGGATACGAGGCATTAAGCACCCGGCAAATGTTTAAATGGGGTGCGAATTATCATTTCCCGGTTGTTTACCCCGACTGGGGATTTGCCAACCTGCTTTATTTTCAACGCATAAGGGCAAACGCATTTTATGACCACACCGTTGCCAGGGCCAGGGTTAACAGCCTGCTAACGGATATTAAGAGCCGCAGCACCGGTGCCGAGATCTATTTTGATACCAAATGGTGGAATGCCTTCCCGGTAAGCTTTGGGGTACGCTTTTCCCATTTGCTGGATACAGACCTGTTGAACCCGCTGGTAAAAAACAGGTGGGAGATCCTGCTCCCCATTTCCCTGGTACCCGAATAAGCGGGCCTGCTCACGGAAAATTCTTCATCAATAACAATTCCCTTCTAACCTGTTGTAAATGACGCATGAATATTTTATACTCTATGTGGAAAATACGGTAAATAATTGTATTATTACTTGTTTATTTCGATTTAACCGCTATTTTTGAAAGAAGGATACCAACCATACCTGCTTACTGAAACCAAATGAATATGCCAGACAAAGACCTGCCTGAAATTAAGCTTGCCGGCGAAAAACATGTGGAGCAATGGTTAACCGATAATGGTTATACAAATATTGAAAAAGAAGAACTCCTCATACATGAACCTGTTTTTTCAGCAACCGGCAGCATTGAAAATATACTGGTTCGGGTAAGCACATTCGTATATCCAAACAGGCCCTTTAAACTCAGTGAATTTGAAGCCGATGTATTAACCAGGCGTGCCGCAAAGCAGCAGGTAACGGCCTATGCAGCCTATGTGGTGATCGATAACCAAAATGAACTTTCTGAAGATATTACCTGGGACCGTTTGCCATGAACACCACTTTCCATTACCGGGACCTGCACCGGCTCAACATAAAATGATTAACTTCCATCTGCAATTTATTATCCGAGAACCTGTATACATAACGATTACTTGAATACACGTACTCAAAATACCAAGCAATGAGACACCTGTTTTCACCAGCCTTTTCCGTTTTCCTTTTATTGGCCTTCAGCATTTCCTGCACCCAAAAGCATCGTTCCAAAGCAGCGGGGGATGAGGTTACTGAAACCGCGCAAATATCAGGTATCACGGTGAGCATCACCTACAGCCAGCCCACAGTTAACGGAAGAACACTTGGCGAGAACCTGGAACCGCTGCAGGGAGAGATCTGGCATATCGGTACCAAAAAAGCGGCCGTTTTTGAAGTGGACAGGGATGTGTTGATCGAGGGCAAACGGGTGCCCAAAGGAAAATATTCCTTGTTTACCATTTTAAACAACAAATTATGGGTTTTGATCTTTAATAAAACCTGGAACCAAACAGGCACAGCAGCATACAAAGAAACTGATGATGTGTTGCGGGTAGGGATAAAAGGGTTGAAATACACGCCCTTTACCGAAAAGCTGTACTTTAAAATAAATACCGACGGGATGATCTCCTTATTCTGGGCCGACAGGGTGGTGCATTTTTA
>CAZBIK010000315.1:0-4192 GCA_964491955.1 uncultured Ferruginibacter sp. | reverse complement strand
TTTCCACGTAACTCTTTGCTGGAAGCTTTGATCAGTTCCAGCGGGGCATCTGAACTGAAGGTGATGATCCCCGACCTGGTGCCCAATACAGTTGCCTGGCCATACCCGTTTGGGATCAAAAAGGCAGCTGCAAAGCAACATAGAAAAACTGTTTTAAGCATTCCATTAAAATTAGGCTACAAGTTAATTAAAATGTTGCTTGTTGAATGCTGCCAATATGTTTTTAACCTTTATTTTTTCGTTTACCTATTGTAAATACCCTCGAGATATTGAACCCGAAATAAATATCACCCTTGTCCCATTCACCGGTCGTTTCCGAGATGAATGTCCGTTCATTCATGCCGCGTGAGTTCGTGAAATGCAGCTGGAAAACGTGCCCACCGGTCTCAATATCAAATCCCAGTGAAAGGGAATTGGTTGTTCCGGTCAATCGATACCCGGGTACCTGGTAATAATATTCAACGTTTACACTGATGCGTTTGGTGAGCTTTTGCCTGCCGCCGATCCCGATCGCAAAAAGTTCGTTTGATTCTGCTGCAAGCTTTACGAGGTTGCGGTGAACATAGGTGGGCATAAGCTGAATGGAAGTGCCTTCAGAGAATTTGCGCCCGATGATCATCTGGTGCGTAAAATATAACCTGGATGTATAATAATTCTTCCGGGTGGGGTCTTCAAACTTCAGCGTTTTTACTGCAATCGTAGGCACATAACTTAAGGTAATGGGCATATTTCTTTTCCCGGTTGACTGCCTTAATATTTTTAGTTTAAAAAATGCATCATAGGTCTTTTCAAAGGTACTCCGGCCGATGCCCACCATTAAATAATTGGTGATACCATAGTCCAGGCCCATTCTCATCGTGGCATTGTCGAGCCCGAACAGTTCATAACTGCCATTGTTGAGTTTGCCAAAACGATGGGATATCTTGAAATCAAGTACGCCCTTACCCACATTTTCAACGGTGTGACCGTTGATCAGGCGCGTAGTTTTAAAAGTAGCTGTTGTATAGTTGGTCTTGCTTTTGCTGTCGCCGATCACTTCACTTTCCAGCATCGACATCAGGTCGGTCGTATCCTGTGCTTTTAAAAAGCCGGCTTGCAGGAACAGGATGAACAGCATTATGTTTTTCAGTTGCATGGTCAGGGTTATTTGATTTACATTTTTTGATCAAAACTGGTATTGATGCTCACTTCAATGGATTCGGCGATATTGTCTTTAACAACACCGGGAATGGTGATATTGTAGTCAGCAATCCGGATAAAGAATTTAGAAACGGCAGATACCTTGCCGCCTTTTACGGTGATGTTACCGGTTGTAGCGATCTTTTTGGTTACCCCATGCAAGGTCATATCACCCGATACCGGAACGGTGTACACGCCATCGGTGGTAAAGGAAACCCTGCTCATATCGGTAATGTTACCTTTGAATGTGGCTTTCGGGAATTTTTCACTTTCCATATAGTTCTCATTGAAATGTTCTTCCATCAGCGCTTTTTCAAAATGAAAACTTTTAACGAGCAATGAAAACTGCAGCTCGCCGTTCTGGGTATTCAGCACGGCCATCACCTGGTTATTATCGGCCTTGATATTTTCCATAGAGGTTTTGGAGAAGAAGGAAATGTTGCCGTTCTTGGTAAAGTATTTTTGTGCATGTACGGTGCCGGTCTGGGCCAATAAGAATGCTACGGAAAATAATACTGATTTCATGGTTCTTTTTTTTTGATTGGTATTTTAAATTGGTATTGATTTAATTGTTTAATGCGCCGGCGTCTATCCAGCATTTGATCTTTGCAATTTCGGCAGGCAGCAAAGCACCGGAAGTTGGCATTGATTTTTCCACGACTGCCCTTGCATGTACCCTGTCCTTTTTACTGCTTACCTGGGTATAGGTTTGCAGTATCACACCACCTGCTGCGCTGGCATCATGGCAGGCAGGTATGGCACATTTGGACGAAATGAGCGGTTGCACATCAACGGCAAAACTTGCAGGAACCGTACTGCAGTTTATGGCCTGCAGGCTGCCGGGGTATAATAATTCTTCTTTATCGGCATAACATCCGGAAACCGAAAGCACCATTATCAACAGGGTGCCTGTGATAATGAAAGGGTTCATTTTCCGGAAAGATTTTACTTGTTGTGTTCTCATGGATTTCTTTTTTAATTATTTAATGAACCTGCTGCGATCCATTTCCTGATCTGGGTGATCTTACAGTCACTCAGTTTTGCAGCACCTTGTGGCATGGCAGGAAAACCGGGGAGGTGATCAACGCTCCCCAGTAGTTTTCCATTCAACGCGATCGTATTTACATTTGCATACGTAGTAATATCCAGGTTGCCGCTTAAAAAATTCGGGTTGTGGCAACCTTTACAATGGGTATTCATGATCGGGAGCACGGCGCCCGAATAAGTAAAGGTTGTGGTATCACAATCATTGCAGGCATTGTTCTTTGCACCCTGCAATATCCATTTATACACCAGGTCCTTTTCGGCCTGTGTAAACGGGGCAGAAGGTGGCTGGGGCATTATTTTTGAAGGATCCGTTTCATTCAGTACTTCAAACAGCTTACTGTTATTGGGGTCGCCCGGCCTGACTTCCCCGTCGATCATGATCTTTGAATAGGAGGTCAGTTCAACGCCGTCCTCCCTGGTGATGGCATCATGGCAACCGCTTTTTGCACAGCCCGATATGATCAGCGGCAGTATCTTATTCTGAAAATATACGGTATCGGTACTGCAGGGCTGGGTACCGCCTGTAATTATTTCAGGCCCGCTGAATGGGGAAACCAGGGGTTCATGTTTACAGGCACCCATAAACGAAACAACAAGCACAACTGCAAGTGGCCACTTCATCATTTTATTCATAGATATCGTTATTTGATGGTTACAAAACACCTGGTTAAATACACATCACCCGGTAAGCCCAGGTCGGCATCTCCCTCGCCAATGCCGCTGCAGATCCCCTTAATGCTCACCAGTGCGCCGGTTACCAGGTTTTCAGCAGTTTCCTGCAGGGTGCAGTTCACATATGCGCCGGGGGTGCCTGTTTTTACCAGGATGATCTGTTCGTTTTTTAAATTCGTGGAAACCTCGCTGATCTCGCCCTGCACCAGCAGTACTTTTGATGTGAACTTTTTACCGGCTTTTACCGTGTCGCTGCTGTAAAGCGTATACAGTTCATCTGCCTTTACAGAGATCGATCTGCTGTTCTTTACATCAACCGGGCCTTTATTGTAGAAGTAAAAACCGGCTGATAAGGCAAATGCCGTTAATGTTAAAAAGGAAAAAAGGATTATTTTTTTTGATTTCTTTTTCATGTTCCCAAAAGTAGGAGCAAGTAATTTTTGGTAAAACTGAATTATACTGAATGGGAAAAAAGGGATGCTGAACCGGCATTTATATCTGCCACAGGGGTATGAAAAGTACCTGTAGCATTAAGTGGAATAAAAAAATCTCTACAAAAGCAGAGATTTTTAGAAACCAGTCGGGATGGCAAGATTAGCTGCGCTGATCTAAAGTGGTGGGTCAAAACAGACAAAGCCTTTCGCACTATCGTGCTTTGGACTTTTTTGTTTTCCGCATGCACAAGCAAGCTTGTATGCTGCAAACAAAAAAGCCCCGGCTAATGCCAAGGCTTTGTCTGTTTTGTCGGGATGACAAGATTCGAACTTGCGACCCCACGCCCCCCAGACGTGTGCGCTACCGGGCTGCGCTACATCCCGAATTTTTCATAAACTCCGGAACTTATTCCGCCACCGGCGGGGCTGTATCCGAAATCCATTAACCACCTTACAGTGGAGGGAGGGCGGCAAAAGTAAATGAAATTTTCAATTTTAAAAAGAACAAGTTATCCTAACTTAGCGCAACTTTTTTATGCATGAAGGTTTTAATTAAACAGGCTACCATCGTTTGCTCCTCTTCTCCTTTCAACGGAAAAATAAAAGATATTCTCATTCAAAACGGAAACATTGCAGCTATTGGTGACAATATTGCAGAAAATGAATGCCAGGTGATCCGGCACGAAGGCCTGAGTGTAAGCATCGGTTGGGTGGATTCTTTTGCTCATTTCTGTGATCCCGGGTTTGAATACAGGGAAACACTGGAAACAGGTGCCAAAGCTGCGGCGGCCGGTGGTTTTACAGATGTGATGGTACTGCCAAATACCAACCCCGCGGTGCATAACAAGTCGCAGGTGGAG
>CAZBIK010000314.1:0-4194 GCA_964491955.1 uncultured Ferruginibacter sp. | reverse complement strand
ATCGGTACTGGCCGGGAATGGTCCGCCGTGATGCATACTTAAACAAACTTCCACCCCGGTAGGCACGCTGTTTAAAATTAACCGGCCGCATATATTTTTAACGGCTTCAACCAGTTCCTCATTTTCTTTAATATCCTTTTCAGTAGCCATCAGGGTTGAGGTTAACTGCCCTTCCATGTTTTTTGCTACTTCAGTCATTTCATTCATGTTCTTACAACGGATGATAATAGAATAAGGGCCAAATACTTCTCGGTGAAGAACCGGGTTGTTTAAAAATGCCTGTCCGCTGGTAGTTGCAATGGTAGGTATGGCAGCGAGCTTTGGCAAAGTTTCGGAACTTTCCCAAAGTTCACTCTCCGCAACCAGGTGAACATCTTCTTGCAATAAGGCATTGCCTTTATTTTTTTTATAAGCAGTTACAATTCCATCATGCAGCATCGGTGCGGGTTCAACTTTTTGAATAGCTTTACCAAGGTCATGAATAAAGTTTTGTAGATCTTCACTTTCAATGCCGATGATGATCCCGGGGTTGGTGCAAAACTGTCCAACACCCAACGTGATGGACCCAGCATACATGGCCGCAATTTTACCGGATGTTGCAGCCAGTTTTTCCGGCAATAATAAAACAGGGTTGGTACTTCCCATTTCTGCAAAAACCGGGATGGGTTCTTTGCGTTGGTTACCCCAGTCGAATAATTGTTTGCCGCCGGAATAACTGCCGGTAAAACCAACAGCTTTCGTGTGCGGGTGCATCACCAGGGTTTTGCCTATTTCAAAAGAAGCGCCATGTACATGGGCAAAGATCCCTTTGGGCATATTGCATTTTTCAGCAGCTATCAATACAGCATTGGCAACCATCTCAGATGTTTGCGCATGTGCCGGGTGCGCTTTTACGATCACCGGGCAACCGGCTGCAAAGGCACAGGCCGTATCGCCGCCGGCGGTGGAATATGCAAATGGAAAATTGCTGGCGCCAAAAACCACTACGGGTCCAAGTGGTACCTGCATCTTCCTGATATCCGGTTTAGGAGGCGTTTTTTCGGGTATGGCCGTATCGATCCTTGCTTCCAGCCAATCGCCTTTTTCACCCGCTTCGGCATAACTGTTCAACTGGAAAATGGTTCTAGCCCGTTCACCACGCAATCTTGCTTCAGGTAAATGGGTTTCCTGCATGGCAGTTTGTATCAGTGCATCGCCGCAGTTCTCCAGTTCAATGGCAATGGCTTTCATAAAAGCTGCCCGCTGTTTTAAAGAAAATTTTCTATAAACATGAAAGGCTTTCCATGCATCCTGCATGATAATATCAATTTCTGTTGAAGTGCTGTCTTTGAACATTGATTATTGAACATTGATTATTGAATATTATTTAAAGTACAGGCCTCATAGAAATCCCGTCATTAATGATCTTTAAAATTTCCTCCCTTTCTTTTCCTTCAAGTGTTAATCTTGGTGCACGTACATATTCTGATCCGATACCAACCTGCGTTTCTGCGAGCTTGATATACTGTACCAGTTTGGGATGAATGTCCAGTTCCAGCAATGGCATGAACCAGCGGTAAATTTTTACGGCTTCTTCAATTTTTCCGGCTTTTACCAGGTTGTAAATGGCAACGGTTTCCTTTGGAAATGCACAAACCAAACCGGCAACCCAGCCGTCAGCACCCAGGCATAATTCTTCCATGGCAATAGTATCCACGCCGCATAAAATTTTATACCGGTCACCAAACCGGTTTTTCATGCGGGTAACATTGCTTACATCCCTGGTTGATTCCTTGACAGCCTGTATATTTTTACAGGCCTGCAGTTCATCAAACATATCCAGTGTGACCTCGATCTTATAATCAACCGGGTTATTATAGATCATGATGGGTAGTTCAGTAGCATCGGCCACCGTTTTAAAATAGGTTACTGTTTCGCGGTGGTCGCTTTTATAGCGCATCGGGGGCAGCATCATTAAACCCTTGGCGCCCCAGGCGCTGGCATATGCTGCCTGTTGCAATGCTTCCCGGGTGCTGCCCTCGGCAATATTTAATACAACCGGAACTTTACCGGCACATACTGATACTGCAAATTTTACCAGTTGCTCTTTTTCAGCAGTCGTTAACACACTGGCTTCACCAAGCGTGCCGCCCAATACGATACCGTGTACACCCGCTTCCAGTTGTGCACTTAAATTTTTCTCAAACAACAAAAGGTCCAGCCCGTCATCTGCCGTAAATTTTGTGGTGAGTGCAGGAAAAACACCTTTCCAGTCAATGCTCATATAATACAATTTTTGCTAAAGATAAATCATAGCTGATTAAGTTCGTTTACGTTTTATGGTTTTGAGCGGAAATGCCGGGAACATTGATTTTTTTATCAAAATACACTGTGCGTAAAGGGATTATCATTAAAATTAAAAATAGCTGGGTGCCAATTTCAAATATGACAGTTTTATTGAGTATTTTGCCCTACTATTTTTAAAATTTATCTGATAAAAAAAACATTTATGAAGCATTTTTTTACCCTTTGCAGGATCTTGATATTTCTCGGGTTACCTGTTGCTTTACAGGCACAGGCTGGCAGGGATTACAACATTTTACTGCATTCAGGAAAATTTATACCTGAAGAAAATATCATCAACATCACTAAAGCCGCTCCGGTTTTTCAGCAAAGCTTATTTAAAGGGAAGCACTATGTGGTGATCCAGTTTAAAGCTTTACCAACGCAGTTGCAGAAAGATGAACTGAAAGCAGGAGGTATTGAGCTGATAGACTATATACCCAATAATGCATACACGGCAAGTATTGCAGAAAATGTACAGGAAGCAGTATTGCGTTCATCCTTATTCAGGGCAGTATTTAAGTTTAAACCGGCTGATAAAACAGTACCTGCTATCCTTGCAGGTGATATCGTTCCGCATGCCATTAAGCAGGCAGGCTTTGTTGATCTTACCATCATCACTTACGAAAAACTTTCGCAGTTTGAGATAGGGAATTCATTGCAGGCGCTTGGGGCTTCTATCATTGAAGATATGCCCGTGTTCAGGAGTTTTGTTGTGCGTGTGCCGCAGGATAAAATGGTACAACTGGTTGCGATGCCATTTATTCAATGGGTTGAATTCATTGATCCCCCAAATGTGCTGGAAAATACCCTGGGAAGAACTTTACACCGGGTGAATATTCTGAATGACGGTGTGCGGAATTTAAAAGGCGAAGATATGAATGTGGGTATCTGGGATGAAGGTGCGATCGGCGCTCATCTTGATTTTAGCCCTGCAGGCAGGGTAACCCAGGTGGAAACCAGCGCTGTAAGTACACATTCTACTCACTGTTCGGGAACGATCCTGGGCAGAGGCCTGATAAACCCTAATGCCAGGGGGATGGCTCCCAATGCACAGTTGTTCTCCTATAATTTCAGCGGCAATATCCAGAATGAGATGGCCGCGGGGATCCCTGCAAATAACCTGGTGGTGAGCAGTCACTCTTACGGAAGTACGCAAACCTGTGGGTTAAACGGTGCAGGCGTCATTTATTCAGCTACCAGCCGGGCATCGGATATCAACCTCAATAATTTCCCGTTCCATTTACATTGCCATTCTGCGGGTAATTCGCAGGCGGCCTGTGCCGGTGGCTGGTCAACCATTACTGCCAGCGGGAAATCTGCAAAAAATAATATATTGGTAGCCAACATCACAACGGCAGAAGTTTTATCAGGCAGCAGCAGCTGCGGCCCGGTGCAGGATGGCAGGGTAAAACCTGAGATCAGTGCGTTTGGTTCAAGCGTGTTGTCCACATATCCCAACAATGCATACGCTACCATATCGGGCACTTCCATGGCTACGCCGGGTATTGCCGGTTCGGTAACGTTACTGGTTCAACGCTACAAACAGTTAAATGCAAATGTATTACCCCCATCTACATTAATTAAGAATACGATCCTGAATACGGCACACGACCTGGGAAACCCGGGCCCGGATTACCGTTTTGGATACGGCCGTATCAATGCACTGGAAGCAGTAAAGATCCTGGAAACAAACCGCTATGTGCTTAATACCATTACTACCGGTGCTACCATCGACCAGTCTATAACTGTGCCTGCCGGTGCAGCCCGTTTAAGGGTTATGCTTACCTGGAATGACCCTGCCGGTGCAGCCAATGCAAATCCAGCACTGGTGAATAACCTGGACCTCACCGTTATCAATGGTGCTACAAC
>CAZBIK010000313.1:2711-4197 GCA_964491955.1 uncultured Ferruginibacter sp. | reverse complement strand
TGTGCGGCTTCGGCTTCCATAGTTGATCCATCCGGGGTAACCAGCACAGAAGTCATTAAACCCAATGAACCAAAACCCTGTGCAACGGTATCACTCTGTACATCGCCATCATAATTTTTACAGGCCCATACAAAATTGCCGTTCCATTTCAGGGCACTGGCTACCATATCATCGATCAGGCGGTGTTCGTAGGTAATGCCTGCAGCCATATAAGCCGCTTTGAATTCATTTTGATACACTTCTTCAAAAATATCTTTAAAACGCCCGTCATATTTTTTAAGGATGGTATTTTTTGTAGAAAGGTATAATGGCCATTTTTTGCTGAGCGCCATATTAAAACAACTGCGTGCAAAACCATAAATACTTTCATCGGTATTGTACATGCATAAGGCAACACCATCGCCTTTGTAATTATATACTTCAAAGGTTTGTGGTTCACCTGATTCCGGGGTAAAGGTCATGGTTAATTTGCCTTTGCCTTTGATCACGGTATCGGTTGCCCGGTACTGGTCGCCAAAAGCATGACGGCCAACAATGATGGGTGCTGTCCAGTTGGTAACCAGTCGTGGTACATTTTGCATCACGATCGGCTCACGGAAAACGGTGCCGTCTAAAATATTACGGATGGTACCATTCGGGCTCTTCCACATCTGTTTCAGTTTGAATTCTTCCACCCTTTGTTCATCGGGGGTTATGGTAGCGCATTTGATGCCCACGCCGCAGGCTTTAATGGCATTGGCTGCATCAATGGTAACCTGGTCGTTGGTTTCATCACGGTATTCCATGCCCAGGTCATAATACTGGATCGGAACGTCCAGGTAAGGAAGTATCAGTTTGTCTTTTATGAATTTCCAGATGATACGGGTCATTTCGTCACCGTCTAATTCTACAACAGGATTGGTTACTTTAATTTTTGCCATGATTCAATTTTAATTTATACGAAAGTATTTATTTTTTGTCTGTCATTCTGAGCGATAGCGAAGAATCTTTAATTTAGATTAAGAGACTCCATTTTACAAACTGCTACTTTTCTTTAACTGTGCATCACCGGTAACCAAGCCTATATCAGAAATAATTTCGTCACCAAACTCAGTTGTTTTTAAAAGAGTGGCACCTGTCATTAAGTTATAAAAATCAATCGTAACTCTTTTGCGCATGATGGCAGCCTGCAGGGCAGAGGTGATCAGGTCTGCCGCTTCATTCCAGCCAATATATTCAAGCAGCATGCAGCCGCTTAAAATTACAGAAGAAGGGTTCATGCTGTTGGTGCCGGCAAATTTTGGCGCCGTACCATGCGTGGCTTCAAACACTGCATAGCCGGTATTATAATTGATATTTCCTCCCGGTGCAATGCCGATCCCACCAACTTCTGCAGCCAATGCATCCGAAATATAATCTCCGTTAAGGTTCAGGGTAGCCACCACTGAAAAATCTTTTGGTGCTATGAGTATCTGTTGTAAAAAATTATCTGCGATCATATCTTTCA
>CAZBIK010000313.1:0-2701 GCA_964491955.1 uncultured Ferruginibacter sp. | reverse complement strand
TTTCACCAGCAATTTTCCATCGTGCAGGGCTTTGCGCTGAACTTCATTGGCATGTGCTTCGCCATGTTCTTTTTTAAGCTGGTCCCATTCATCCCAGGTAAAGGTTTTGTCGCCAAACTCCTGGCGGGCCACTTCGTATCCCCAGGTCTTAAAACCGCCTTCCGTAAATTTCATGATGTTGCCCTTGTGTACCAGGGTTACCGATGGCAGGTTATGTTCCAGTGCATGTTTGATGGCAGCCCTTACGAGGCGTTTGCTGCCTGTTGATGAAACGGGTTTTACACCATAGCTGCTGTCGCCCGGGAAACGGATATTTTTAACACCCATTTCCTCCATTAAAAATTTTTCAAATTTCTGTGCTTCTGCAGAGCCTGCTTTCCATTCAATACCTGCATAAATATCTTCGGTGTTTTCGCGGAAGATGATCATGTCCACATTTTCGGGATGCACCACCGGGGAAGGTACGCCCTTGAACCATTTTACCGGTCTCACGCAGGCAAAGAGGTCGAGGTCCTGCCGCATGGCCACATTCAGTGAACGGATGCCGCCGCCGGTAGGAGTTGTTAAAGGCCCTTTGATGGAAACCAGGTGATCTTTCGCGACCTGCAAGGTTTCGGCCGGAAGCCATTCGCCGGTTAGTTTGAATGCTTTTTCGCCGGCCAGCATTTCCTTCCATTCAATTTTGCGGGTACCGTTGTACGCTTTTTCCACAGCGGTATCAAATACTTTTTGGGCCACTGACCATATTTCGGGGCCAATGCCGTCGCCTTCAATAAAAGGGATGATGGGGTGGTTGGGTACAGATAATCTGCCATCAGAACCCATTGTGATCTTTTCAGCCATAAAGTTCAATATTTGAGGCTGCAAAGGTAAGGCCTGTGATTAAAAATTGATCATACAATTCAGCCATCCGCCTGAAATGTCCACGCCATCGTATTTTTTATAAAAATTGATCGCCGGCTCATTCCAGTCCAGCACCTGCCAGGCCATGCCGCTGTATTTTTTTTCTTTACATTCTTCGATCAACCTGTCAAATAACAATTTGCCAATTCCTTTACCCCGCATTTGTTCAGTAACCAATAGGTCTTCCAGGTAAAGCCGTTGCCCTTTCCAGGTGCTGTAACGGATATACCATAAGGCGAAGCCCTCCACTTTTCCGTCAACTTCTGCTACAAAAGCAAACCAAACCGGGTTTTCTCCAAAACCACTTTCTACAAAATGATCAAACGATACCGTTACGGCATCGGGTTCTTTTTCATAAACGGCCAGTTCCTGAATGAGTTCCATCATCCTGTTGCAATCTGCTTTAACTGACTTTCGTATCAAAATACTCATAATCTAAAAATTATCAATTATCCATTAAAAAATTATCCATTCTTATTCATTCCAAAGCCTGGTTAAGATCCATAATGATATCCTTCACATTCTCTATCCCCACACTCATCCTTATCAATCCATCGGTTATGCCATACTGTTCCCTTTTTTCTTTGGGTACACTGTAGTGGGTCATACTGGCGGGGTGAGAGATCAACGTATCACAGGTGCCCAGTGAAACTGCACGGATGCACATCTGGAGTTTATCAATGAATTTTTTTGCAGCATCCAGCCCTTCTTTCATTTCAAAACTCAGCATGGCTCCGGGATGGCGCATTTGTTTGGTGGCTGTATCATGATCGGGATGAGAAGCCAACCCCAGGTAATTTACTTTGCTTACGGCAGGGTGCTGCTCTAAAAACCCGGCCACTTCCATCGCATTGTGGCAATGGCGTTCCATGCGTACTTCCAGGGTTTTCATGCCCTGTGTCAATAAATAAGCATCAAAGGGATTGCTGTTTCCGCCCAGCAAGCGATGTACTTTAGTCATATGCCCGTTCATGTGTGCCAGGTCTTTACCCAGTAATACTCCCCCAATGGCGGTTCCATGGCCGTTTAAAAATTTGGTGGTGGAATGAAATACATAATCAATGCCATATTGAAATGGCTGTTGCAGGTATGGGGTAGCAAATGTATTGTCAACGGCTACGACCAGGTTATTTTCTTTTGCCAGCAAAGCCAGTTTCCGGATATCAACACACTGAATGGTAGGATTGGCCGGTGTTTCAAGGTAAAGCATTTTGATCCTGCTGTCATTTTTCATGGCATGGGCTGCTGCATGCAGGTCGCGCAGGTCAACAATGACCGCTTCAATGCCCAATGGCGGTAATACTTTTTCAAACAATTCCTGGGTACCGCCGTATAAAGAGTAATGCGTTAAAATTTTATCACCGGATTTTAAAGTGCCGATCATTAAAGTAGTTAAAGCGGCCATACCACTGGCATGTAAAATGGCTTTCAGTTCATACGGGTTACCGGCTTCATCTGTAATACCAAAACTTTCCAGTGCTGCAATTTTTTCTTCAGCTTCTGTTATGGTGGGGTTGCCCCAGCGGCCATAGATATAACCTTTTTCTTCACCACTGAACCTGCGCATACCCTGTTCGGCCTCATCAAACACATAGGTGCTGCTGGCATAAATGGGGGTGAGGTTCGCATAATTGGGGTCAGCTTCATATCCGCCATGAATGGCAACTGAACTGAAACCGCTGAATGGAAATTTTTTATGCTGCATTTGAAAAGTTTAAGGTTTAAAGTCTAAAGTTTAAAGTTCAATGTTTGTGATTTCTCAATCAGTAACTTTGTGTTTAGTTATCAAAAGTAAAAA
>CAZBIK010000312.1:0-4199 GCA_964491955.1 uncultured Ferruginibacter sp. | reverse complement strand
TGTTGCCGGCTCTGCAATTCCCTTTGAGGTTTTACCCAAGCCGGTTGCCGGTTTTGATTTCTCTCCATCCGTTTGCCTTCCCGATGCTTTGGTAACTTTTACCAACCTGTCTACCATTTCCAACGGGTCAGAAAGTTTGTTTCAATACCGTTGGAACTTTGGCGACAGTTCAAGCGGTGCCAATAATTTTTCCACCTTAAAAACACCGGTACATATTTACCGGGATACCGGGCCTTTTACAGTAACGTTAAGGGTAACCAGCAATGGCGGTTGTGTGCATGATACCAGCATGTTAATGGATAATATCCATCCGCAACCCAAAACCAATTTCGGGATCAGCAAGCCGGAAACCTGCCTGGGCGATGCGATATTTTTTACCGATTCAACCAACAGCATGGATGGCATCACACAGCAATGGTTTTGGGATATGGGTGACGGGTCAACACGTAATACACAAAACGTTTTATACATTTACGCGGTTGACCAATCGTATAACGTGAGCCTGTACACGATCAACAGCCATGGCTGTAAAAGCGATATGCAGACCAAACCCGTTACGGTTCACCCCTATCCCATTGTGGATGCCGGCCCCGACCGGGTGATGCTGGAAGGCGGTACCATAACCCTGCAGGCAACAGCCATTGGCAACAACCTTCAATACCTGTGGACACCATCCACTTACCTGGATAACCCGGCCAAACTTACTCCACGGGTTGTGGATGCAAAGTTTGATGTGTTGTACAACCTGGCTGTAACGGCACCCGGTGGCTGTACCACATCCGACCAGGTTTTTATAGATGTGCTGAAAATTCCGGTGATCCCCAATACGTTTTCACCCAATAATGACGGCATCAACGACTTTTGGGATATCCGTTACCTGGATGAATACAGCAACCAGCATACACAGGTTTTTACACGCACCGGGCAAAAGGTTTTTGAAAGCAGGGGCCGGTACCTGGCATGGAACGGTATGTATAAAAACAACCCGGTGCCCATGGATACCTATTTTTACATCATTGAACCGGGCAATGGCCGTGATCCGTTTACAGGGTATGTAACCATCATCCGGTAATATTAAGGGTGATTAAAAAATGTAAAGGCAATACCTTTGCAAAAAAAAACGGAATTGGAACTCACTAACCGGAAAGCACACCACGAATACTTTTTTGAATCAACCTATATTGCAGGTATGGTGCTCAGCGGCACTGAAATAAAATCTTTGCGGGCCGGTAAGGCCAGTTTTAACGACAGCTATTGCGTGTTTCACAAAGGTGAACTTTTTGTAAAAAGCCTGCACATCTCCGAATATTCTTTTGGCACCCACAGCAACCACGAACCCATGCAGGAAAGAAAACTCCTGCTCAACAAACGCGAATTGCGCAAACTGGAAAATAAGATCAAAGAGAAAGGTTATTCCATCATTCCCCTGAGATTGTTCCTCGCCGAATCAGGATATTTTAAAATGGAGATCGGTTTAGGCAAAGGCAAAAAGCATTACGATAAAAGGGAAAGTATTAAGGAAAGGGAAACGGACAGGGATATTAAACGAAAGTATGGGATATAAATGTACGATGTTGGATGTAAGATGTACGATTGAAAACGAATGCTGACGTACACCGTACATCGCACATCTAACATTCAGAAAGGCTTAACGGCACATTCACCGCCAGCCCGCCATCAGCAGTCTCTTTGTATTTATGATTCATATCCAGGGCAGTTTCCCACATGGTTTTGATAACACCGTCGAGGCTTACCCTGGCATAATCCGGTGTGCTTTGCATGGCCAGCTGGCTTGCTGTAATGGCTTTGATGGCACCCATGGCATTTCTTTCAATACAGGGTACCTGCACCAGTCCTCCAATGGGGTCGCAGGTCATGCCCAGGTGATGTTCCATGGCTATTTCTGCAGCCATTAAGGCCTGTCTTTGTGTACCACCCAGGCATTCGGTTAAGGCCGCGGCCGCCATGGCACTGCTTACACCGATCTCTGCCTGGCATCCACCCATGGCTGCGGAGATGGTTGCGCCTTTTTTAAAAATGCTCCCTACTTCTGCTGCCGTCAGCAGGAACTGGATGATCTTATCATCTGTATTACCTCCGCCAAATGCAGCATAATACTGCAGTACAGCCGGTATCACTCCTGCAGCACCATTGGTTGGCGCAGTTACCACCCTGCCAAAACTTGCATTCTCTTCATTCACGGCCAGGGCAAAACAACTCACCCAATCCAGGATATATGAAAAATCATTGCCGCCTTCTTTTACCAGTTCAAACCAGCTGTTGTAATCAACATAAGGCCTTCCGCCGATCAGTTTTTTATTCAGACCAGAGCCACGCCTTTTTACCTGCAGCCCGCCGGGTAAGATCCCTTCCGTGTGACAACCTTTGTAAATACAGGCTTTCATCACTTCCCAGATCTGTAACAATCCTTCCTTTGTTGCTGCTTCCTCACGCCATGCCGATTCATTTTCCAAAACCACGTCACTGATGTTCAAACCTGTTTTCATGCACCAGTGCAGCAATTCGTCGGAGGTGTTGATGGGAAAAGGCAGGTGCACATCAGCTGTGCTGTTGCCATCTTCATTTTCTTTGATCACAAAGCCACCACCCACCGAATAAAAGGTTTCGGAAAAATGTTCGCCATTGTGCATGGTTACCAGGAAACTCAACGCATTGGGATGAAAGGGCAGGGATTCACTCATTAAAAATTCAATATCTTCTGCCGGGTCAAAATCAATTTCATGCTTCCCGGTAAGCAGTATCTTTTTCATGTGCCGGATGTCAGCGATCCTGGAATCAATATGATTGGTATCAAATGTAACCGGGTCGTATCCGCTTAATCCCAGTTGCACGGCAATGTCTGTCCCGTGCCCAACACCTGTTTTCGCCAGGGAACCATACAGCAAAACCCGGATACCTGTAACCTCATTCAATAGATCCCGCTCTGTGAGGGACCTGGTAAATCGCTGTGCGGCACGCCAGGGCCCCAGTGTATGGCTGCTGGATGGGCCTACACCGATCTTGAACATATCGAAAACAGAAATAGATTCGTGGCTCAAATTTATTTTTTAAAGAACGTCTATCAAATCAATGGTAAAGATCAGGTTCGATCCCGGGGGGATGGTTCCTGCCTGGGCACATCCGTAACCTAGTGATGGCGGGAGATATAAAGTTATTCTACCCCCTTCCTGGATCAAAGGAAGCCCCCTTCTCCAGCCAAGAATCAGGTTTGATAACAGATAGGTTGCGTTACCGGTTTGGTCCTCATCAAAAATGACGTCATTCGTCAGTTTACCCGTATACTTGATGTTAACGGTAGAGGATAATAGCGGGGATGCCCCGGTTCCCTGTACATGGATCACATAAAAGAAACCGCCGGAATGCTGGGTAGCCGTTATTGATTTTGATGTAAGGTAAGCCTGTAATGAAGCGATCTCGGCAGCAGTAGGAACACCGGTATTGTTCGGGATACAGTTGTTTGCAGCAGTTTCATCTGATTTTAAACAACTCCCCATTGTAAAACTCAGTGCCGTAATGGCCAGGATTAAAAAGTGTTTTTTGTTCATTGGTCTCTGTTATTTGAAGTTTAATTTGACTCAGTACTGGTAACGGTTTTGCCGGCCTTATGCTTTAGTTCCCGGTATAACTGTTCATTTGATTCCCATTTAAACTGCATCCGGAAATAGGAAAAAAAAAGCACCGCGATGATCACGGCGATTACAATCGTTACCAGTGAACCCGGCAACCTGTTTGATACCCGGGTATACCATTCCGGGAAAAAAAGATACACAACGGTTATAAACAGTAAAATGGGAACACAAAACAAAACCGCCATGGGCAATCCGTGCATCAACCTGGCCCCAAAACTGTGCTGCTTTTCCCTTTGCTTTTCCCAGTATTGTATGAATTCTTTGTCCTTTTCAGAAAGCATGCTGCAAAACTAAGGCAAAATTTGGTACCGGATTGGTTTCAGTAACAATATCCAAATGCATGGAACCGTTGTTCATGTACAAAGATTTACTGCTTTACCCGAATGCCGGAGGCTATAAGAAATTTTTGCTGACCGGGAGCATGGTATATTCAATTTTACAGTACTTTGTTATATAGCGAATATCTTGTAGGTTTGTTAAGCTTAATTATTCTGCATGAAAATAGAACAACTGCTGGTTCAGCATTTTTATAACAGCAAAGAAGTAACA
>CAZBIK010000311.1:0-4247 GCA_964491955.1 uncultured Ferruginibacter sp. | reverse complement strand
TGAATGCCAGGGGGGAAACACAAAAATATTATACGGTCACTTCCACGCTCTTAAATACCAATGAAGCCCTGAAAGATGAGGCCAATCATTTTACCCGTATGGTGATCGCTGCCGATGGTAATGGATATGCACTGACCAACGATGGCAGCAGGCTTGTCAGGTTCACCACCGGTAAAAAAGTAACGATCACCGACCTGGGGCCCGTTGTGGATGATGAATCCAATAAGACCGTGTCTATTAAAAATAAATGCACAAGCTGGGGCGGGGATATGATCGCCGATGCATATAATAAATTATACATCATATCTGCAGCCCGTTATGTTTTTGTACTGGATCCAGAGACCAGGGTTGCAAAATATACCGGGTACATTTCCGGTTTACCGGCCAATTTCAGCACCAATGGCGCCGCGGTTGATAAAGATGGGAATGTAGTAGTAGCCAGTGCAAACACGTTTGCAGGATACTACAAATTTTCCATGAAGGATTTTGCTGCTACGCTGATCGAAGGATCAGATATGGTCTATAATTCCTCCGACCTGGCCAATGGTAACCTGTTGTATCAAAAAGAAGCCGATGCTGCCAAAACCTATGCAGTTGCTGATTTTAAACCGGTTGTGCCGGTATTGACCAATGAGGCCCATATCTTTCCAAACCCCGTTACCAATGGCGAATTCAATATTTATTTCGAGGGACAGAAAGCCGGCAGGTACAATGTAACCATCACTGACCTGAGCGGTAAGCCACTGATGAACAGGACCGTGAATGTGAATGTGAAAACACAGGTTGAAACCGTACCATTGAACAAAGGATTTGCCAAGGGTATGTACATGGTTAAAGTAACCGATGCTGCCAATAATTTTATATTTACTGAAAGGATCATCGTTCAATAAAAGATTACGGTTATTAAGTGTAAGGGGTTGCCGGTAAAAAGGCAACCCTCTTTTTTTTATCACAGATCAATATGATGAATATAATTTTGCAGACAGATCCTTCTGTTGAAATTCTTTTAATTTCAAAGCAGTTTGATTTTTTTGATTGCGCACATTATTTGAAATTTGCACAATCAGCTTCGTTATATTGATCTGATAAATCAGCGATTATTTTGCAGGATATAGAACCATATTTCAACTGGCGGCATTTATACATTGCCGAAGAAGACCGGCTCTCCCCCTTTTACGGGCGTGAATACAGCGAATTTGAATTCAGTAATACCGTTTACAATTACTATATCCACCCGCAATGGGATGATTTTGGTTCCCGAACATTGTACATGAAAATTTTGTTTACAGATTATGAACAGCATTTCGCCATTATTGAATTACTGGGCGAATGGAATGATGCCATTGAGAATGATATCATGACCCTGAGAAGGGATATTACCGACATCATGTTTGCGAGGGGGATATCCAAATTTATTTTAATTGCAGAAAATGTGCTGAACTTTCACAGCAGTGACGACAGCTATTATGAGGATTGGCGGGATCAGCTGCAGGATGTGAACGGTTGGGTGGTTATCCTGGATATGCCGGTTCAGAGCCAGTATGATTTTAAACAGGCAAGGCTTACCAATTATATCGACCTGGTGGACTTTCCGCAATGGCGTACCTTAAAACCAGACATCATTTTCCAGCAACTGGATGATGCCCTTAAAAAGGGGCTTATCGGTAACGGTTAAGATTATTACATGGTGAAAATCATGGCCTGTTTTCTATAAATATTAAACAGGAGAACATTTTTGCCGCGAACTGCCGTATTTTTGTGGACCGGTGGCTTTCGTCAATCAAAACTCTAACTCCTTCAATATGACCTGGAAACATTTTTTTACTTCTTCGATCGGAAAGAAAATTATTATGGGCCTTACGGGTCTTTTTTTGATCACTTTTTTAATTGTACATGTTGGCGTGAACTCCTGCATATTTTTAAATGATGGAGGCGAAACTTTTAATGCTGTGGCCCATTTCATGAGCCACAACTGGATCATCCGTTTCCTCGAGATCGGTTTATTTGCCGGTCTCATCCTGCATATTGTGCAGGGACTTTTGGTGTGGAGACAAAACAGTGCTGCCAGGCCGGTAAAATATGCCGTGAACGCTTCGGGCCAAAACAGCAAATGGTACAGCCGGTCCATGGGTTTACTGGGAACATTGCTGCTGTTCTTTTTGATCATTCATGTTTCCAAATTTTTCCTGGATACAAAAATTGCCCTGTATGCCGATGGTGGTGCTAATGATGCCAGCCACAATTTATACCTGGAAATGAAAACGGAGTTTCAGAAATGGTGGGTGGTGGTCATTTATATAATAGGGGTGATCTCGTTGTTCTGGCATTTGATCCATGGATTTCAAAGTGCCTTTCAAACACTGGGCATAAATCATAAAAGGTATACACCACTTATCAAAACGATCGGGATCGGCTATTCAGTAATTGTTTGCCTGCTGTTCGCCTTAATGCCCATTGCTTTTTATGCAGGATGGATAAATTGATATAAAAAACCTATTAATTATACAGCATGTCATTAGATTCTAAAATACCGCAGGGTGAAATGGATAAAAAGTGGACCGATTACAAGGGCCATGTAAAACTCGTTAACCCTTCCAATAAACGCAAACTGGAAGTGATCGTAGTTGGAACCGGTCTGGCCGGTGCTTCAGCTGCAGCATCATTGGGCGAAATGGGGTACAAGGTAAAAGCATTTTGTTTCCAGGACAGTCCACGAAGGGCTCACAGCATTGCCGCCCAGGGCGGGATCAATGCAGCAAAAAATTACCAGAACGACGGCGACTCGGTTTTCCGTTTATTTTATGATACGGTTAAAGGCGGCGATTACCGTGCCCGTGAAGCCAATGTACACCGCCTGGCTGAAGTGAGCAATGCCATCATTGACCAGTGTGTGGCCCAGGGCGTTCCTTTTGCCAGGGAATATGGTGGTTTATTGAGCAACCGTAGTTTTGGCGGAACACAGGTGCAACGTACATTTTATGCAGCGGGTCAAACCGGGCAGCAACTGCTGTTGGGAGCTTACAGTGCCCTGGAAAGACAGGTAGCGCTTGGCAATGTAACCATGTACAGCCGGCATGAAATGCTGGATATTGTGAAAATTGACGACAAGGCCCGCGGGATCATCGCCAGGAACCTGGTAAGCGGTCAGTTGGAACGGCACTTTGGCCATGCCGTTTTATTGTGTACAGGCGGTTACGGCAATGTATTTTATTTAAGCACCAATGCCATGGGCAGCAATGTGACTGCGGCCTGGAAAGCACATAAAAAGGGTGCCTATTTCGGCAACCCCTGTTTTACACAGATACATCCTACATGCATTCCCGTTAGTGGCGATCATCAAAGTAAATTAACACTGATGAGTGAGAGTTTGCGCAATGATGGAAGGATATGGGTACCCAAACAAAAAAACGATAACCGGAAAGCGGTTGACATACCCGAAGCAGAAAGGGATTATTACCTGGAACGCAGGTATCCTGCATTCGGGAACCTGGTTCCGCGGGATGTGGCCTCCAGGGCAGCCAAGGAAAGATGTGATGAAGGTTATGGAGTGGGTACCACCAAAATGGCGGTATACCTGGACTTCAAGGATGCCATCTTACGCTATGGCAGGATCGAAGCCGGGAAGCAGGGCCTGGAAAAAGCGGATGAATCTGCCGTTATCCGGATGGGTAAGGCAGTGATTGAAGAAAAATACGGCAACCTGTTCGAAATGTATGAGAAGATCACCGGCGAAAATCCCTACGAAATGCCGATGCGTATATACCCTGCCGTTCATTACACGATGGGTGGTTTGTGGGTAGATTATGAATTGCAGACCACGGTGAAGGGTTTATATTGCCTGGGAGAAGCAAATTTCAGCGATCACGGCGCAAACAGGCTGGGCGCAAGTGCTTTGATGCAGGGCCTGGCAGATGGATATTTTGTGATACCGTATACCTTGGGAAATTACCTCGCAGATGATATCCGCACGGCATCCATACCAACCACGCACCCGGCATTTGAAGAAACCGAAAAGGCAGTCAATGACCGTATCCAAAACCTGATGCAGGTGAAAGGCAGCCAAACGGTGGAAAGTTTTCACAAGCGTTTGGGAAAGATCATGTGGGATAAATGCGGGATGGCCCGCAATGCAAAAGGTTTGCAGGAAGCCATTGCAGAGATACAGGCATTGAAAAAAGAATTCTGGAGTGATGTAAAGATCCCCGGGGAGATCAATGAAATGAACCCGGAACTGGATAAGGCCGGCA
>CAZBIK010000310.1:0-4272 GCA_964491955.1 uncultured Ferruginibacter sp. | reverse complement strand
TACATGCAGGCAACATTAAATATTTCTTCTTACTTTTAAGTTTATTAATCACATAAAAAGTTTTTACTATGCCAATACGTATGGAAGATGATCCCCGGGATCAGCAGGACTATGACGACAGCAATACCTCGGGTGGAAGAACGACTGGTGGCGGTGGCGGATTGCTGGCTTTCTTACCCCTGCTCCTCTCTCTGTTCAAAGGCGGTGGCGGCGGTAAAAAAATATTGTTGCTCCTGGTAGTGGGAGCAGCGGCCTATTTTTTCTTTTTCAGAAACGGATCAGGTGGCGGCGGAACTGCTGTCATTCAAAATCTTTTTTCACAAAGCGGGTATAGTTTCAGTCCCGATGAGTTTAAAAAAGCAAGTGTATATGAAGGGTTGGCGGATGACAACACAAAGAATCCGCTGCCCGAAATGGTTTCCTTATTGCGTTTTGCCCCTGACCGCAAAAACCAGGGACAACAGGGATCCTGTGTAGCCTGGAGCAGTACCTATGCCGCCCGGTCCATTGTAGAAGCTGCATCAACCGGGCAAAACGGAGACAATACGGCATACAGCCCGGCCTATGTGTATAACCAGATCGGCCTCGAAGGATGCCAGGGCGCTTATATTCAGAATGCCATGGAATTAATGACCAAAAAAGGCGTGGTTGCCTACAATGATTTCCCTTACACCGACCAGGATTGCAGCCGGCAACCCAATTCGGTTCTCGACAATAAGGCTGCACAGAATAAAATGCTTGGTTTTACGCGGCTAACCGATGGCGAAAGTGTGCAGGGTATCAGTGTTCGTGCCGTAAAGGAACACCTGGCAAAGGACGCACCGGTGGTGATCGGCATGATGGTAGGCGGTTCGTTCATGCAGGGCATGATGGGAAAGGAAATGTGGGCACCTACCAATGAAGACAGAAGCCAGATGGGTTTTGGCGGGCATGCCATGTGCGTGATCGGTTATGATGACCGCAAACAGGCATTCCAGATCATGAACAGCTGGGGGCCTGAGTGGGGTGTTAACGGTGTGGGATGGGTGCGGTATGCCGACTTTAAGGAATTTGTGCGTGAAGCTTATGGCATTGACCCGATGCCCAAACGGGGTATAGCGGTAACTACTGCTTTTGAAGCTGCAATCGGTTTGGTTAAAAATGATGATAAACAATACATCCCGTTAAAATTAAAATCAGGCAATGTTTTTGAAACCGTTGGCAAAGTGGCACCCGGCACCAAATTTAAAATGGAAATTAAAAATTCAACCGAGTGTTATATTTATATTTTCGGGCAGGAAACGGATGGCAGCAGTTATACTTTATTTCCTTACCCCAATAAAGAGGATGCCACCAAAACTTCTTTCTCACCATATTGCGGCATTACGGGTTACCGTTTATTTCCCCGCGGGAAAAGCCTGGTGCCGGATAATATCGGGAACAAAGATGTATTTGCCGTGGTGGTTACCAAACAGGCCATTGACTGGTTTGCAGTGAATAACGGGATCTCACAAAGTGCCGGACCAGATTATGCTGCAAAAGTAGCTGCTGCTTTACAGCAAAATGCAGTTTCTGCTGTTAAGTTTGCTTCAGGAACCGGGGGTACCATTAATTTTAAAACAGATAACCCAAATCAACAGGCAGTAATTTGTATAGTGGAAGTGAATAAGTAAAATTCATCTGTATTGTGCTTTTGAAAATCCGGCGGGGAAAAACAATTGAACTTAAAAGGCTGGAATTTATTATATCCTTAAAAGCTGTTTCTGTTTTTAGCTGTTGAGATACATGATGTGGAATGCTATATTGAAATCTACAATCTGATATCTAAAATCTACAATATAATATTTCATGTCAAACGCAACACAATTCCTGCAACTCATAAAACACCCGGTTAAATTCAGGATCTTTCTTTTATCCAAATTACCCAGCGCTTTTTTTTCCGGTGTACGGGTAGTTCATGCAGATGAAAAAAAATGCACCGTAAAAGTTCCTTATAAATGGTTCAGCCAAAACCCGTTTAAGAGCACTTATTTTGCCTGCCTGGCCATGGCTGCTGAAATGAGCACCGGTGTTTTGGCATTGGCACATATTTATAAACGTGATCCGGCAGTAAGTATGCTGGTATTGAAAGTTGACGGGAATTTTATTAAAAAAGCAACCGGCATAACCCTGTTTACCTGTGAGGACGGGCAGCTCATCAAACAAACGATTGAAGATGCCATCATGAGCAATGAAGGAAAAATCATAACGGCCAGGTCCTATGGCCGGAATGAAGCAGGTGAGATCGTGGCTGATTTTGCCATAACCTGGAGCTTTAAGGTTAAATTGGTTACAAGCTGATATAAATCAGGGCCTCCAACTGTATATTTATGTAAATTGCACATCCCCGGCTCTTTTTTTAAAACCCGGGATCATTTACAAAAATCTTTACCGGCATGAACCGGCATAAAAAGTAATAACATTATCTCCGGTATACAACCTAAAATGACCGGGGTAAAATATTGATCATGGCAAAAGACTTACGTAAACAGGAAGCTTTAGACTATCACTCAAAGGGCCGGCCTGGCAAAATAGAAGTAGTCCCTACCAAAGAGGCTAAAACACAAAGAGACCTTTCACTTGCCTATTCCCCGGGCGTTGCTGAACCCTGCCTGGAAATAGCAGCCAATCCTGAAGATGTATATAAATATACAGCCAAGGGAAACCTGGTAGGTGTTATCAGCAATGGTACGGCTGTATTGGGACTGGGCAATATCGGCCCCGAAGCGGGCAAACCGGTAATGGAAGGAAAAGGTGTACTGTTTAAAATATTTGCCGATATTGATGTGTTTGATATCGAAATAAACGAAACAGATCCCGAAAAATTTGTGCAGATCGTTCAGGCCCTGGAACCAACTTTTGGCGGCATTAACCTGGAAGACATCAAAGCACCTGAGTGTTTTTATATTGAACAGGAATTAAAGAAGCGCTGCAAAATACCCATCATGCATGATGACCAGCATGGCACAGCCATCATCAGCGCTGCGGCATTGCTGAATGCATTGATCATACAGAAAAAGAAAATTGAAAAAGTTAGGTTTGTGGTCAGCGGCGCCGGTGCTGCGGCCATGGCCTGCATACAGTTATACGAATCGTTGGGCGCCAAGCACAGTAATTTTATGGTTTTTGACCGCCAGGGAATATTGTATAAGGGAAGGCCCGATGTGGAAGAACTGAAACTGAAGTTTTGCGTGGATGAAAAATATGCCGGCTATGACCTGGCAAGGGCAATGAAAGACGCTGACGTATTCATTGGTTTGAGCAGCGGAAATATCGTTTCGCCTGAAATGGTGAAAAGCATGGCAAAGAACCCTATTGTTTTTGCAATGGCCAATCCCGATTCCGAGATCAATTATGATGTGGCGGTGGCTGCGCGGAAAGACCTCATTATGGCCACAGGCCGCAGTGATTATCCCAACCAGGTAAACAATGTTCTTGGCTTCCCTTATATTTTCCGGGGAGCGCTTGATGTGCGGGCAACCGCCATTAATGAAGCCATGAAACTTGCTGCCGTAAAGGCTTTGGCCGAACTGGCCAAGGCGCCGGTACCGGATATGGTTAACCTGGCCTATAACGAAAAGACCATAATATTCGGCCCGCATTATATCATTCCAAAACCCCTTGATCCGCGTTTACTGTCCACCGTTGCCCCTGCTGTGGCAAAGGCTGCCATGGAGAGTGGCGTAGCCAAATACCCCATCACCGACTGGGAAGGATATATTGAAAATTTAAACAGCCGCCTGGGCCTGGATAACCAGTTGAGCCGGGTGATCGGCTCCAAGGCCAGGAAAGATCCTAAACGGGTGGTATTTGCCGATGCAGAAAACATCAAAATATTAAAAGTGGCACAACTGGTTATGGAGGAAAATGTAGCCTACCCCATCCTGTTAGGTAAGGAAGAAAAGATCAGGAGGCTGGCTGAAGAGAACGGGATCGACCTGGAGGGTATGCCCATCATGAATCCAAAGGATGACAAGCATGAAGACCTGAGAAAGCTCTATGGTGACCAGTTCTTTGAAAAAAGACACCGCAAGGGTGTGAATAAATATGAGAGCTATAAAGCGATGAAGGACCGCAACCATTTTGGCTGCATGCTGATCGAGAACGGTGAAGCGGATTGTATGATCAGCGGTTTAAGCAGGAGTTATCCTGATACCATACGACCTGCATTGCAGATCATCGGAACAGAAGAAGGGGTTACCAAGATCGCGGGTATGTATATTATGTTCACCAAACGCGGCCCGCTGTTTTTGG
>CAZBIK010000309.1:0-4275 GCA_964491955.1 uncultured Ferruginibacter sp. | reverse complement strand
CCGGAATAATATCCTGTTTTTGGTAAATTCATATACGGCTTCATCATCTCCGGCAGCATCTGTCTTTGCAACGCCGCCGATCTTTATACTTCCGGGCATATAGGTTGTACCTGCCGGAAGATTATCGGTGATGATCGTATTGGTACTTGAGTCGTTACCCGAGTTTGTAAAATTGATCTGGTAAAGCAAACTGTCCCCGGGATAAAATGCCCCGCCATTGATATCTGTAGCCGTTTTATCAAAGGCAAAGGTCGGGTTATACTGTGATATGGATGTGGTTAAAATATGTGCGATGACCATCTCCTGCGGGGAAGCAAATCTCACTGTTGCAGAGGTCTTGCTGTTACCCAGCTGCGCGTTGCCGGTATTGGGCATATCAATGATGCTGGCATCATATCCCAGTGTATTGTTAAATGCAGGATTACGGGTTGTTACCACAGCACCTTTATAAGAGATGGTACTGTTCCACATATCATTCAGGTTGGCCGTTGTATTGGGTGTTAAATTATAAAAAGCGGCCGCCCCGTTTTGTTTAAAGGAAAAGGAATCCGTCCAGCTCCTGTCACCGTCATAAACTACCGCTCCCAGTTCACAACTTACCGGGCCTGTGGGCGGGGTTAAAAAACCGGTAATGTTCACATCTACCGGGGCATTGCCCGATTCTACCACAGCACATCCGTCAAATACAGTTAAGTTACGTGATGGAAGGGTTGGGTTTGCATAAACGATCACAAGCGTCCAGCCTCCGTAAGCATTATCTTTATTTAAAGGCGGAACCACGTTGGCAACCGTATAGGTACCATTGGGATTGGTGGCATTCACCAGTGCTGTAATATTTGCAAAACACTGAAATCCCGTATACATGAACCCGTTAGGGTTTGATGAGTTGTAGTAATCTGTTTGTGTGGACGTGATGTTGATATAGGAGGCAGCACCGGGCAATTTTAATTTCACAGTTGTTTCCCCGGTGATCCAGGATGTACTTTCATCTCCGCTTCCTTCACCAGCACCCCAGTATAACCCCGCAAACAGTACATTTGAGCAGGATGCCAGGTTCAGGTCTGATGTTGAAGAATTATATGTGCCATTGTCACTTACACCCAATACCTCCATGTCAAATGACATATCCACAGAGGTTGTGGACCTTAAATGAACTTCTACAGCAATCGTATTAACACCTGCTGCAAAAAATGCAGTGCTTAAATTGGCAGTAACAGCTTCCGCGGCTCCCGGTGTAATATTTGAAGAAGCCAGTGTTCCATAATTAACACCACCTCCCGGCATGTTATTCCTGAACCGTTCAACTCCATTTATATAAACTACGATTCCATCATCCCTTAAAATATTTAACTGTATACCTGAGAATGTAGATGCAAGTTCAAGAGCTGTAAAGCTGACCGTTTTCCGGAAATAATAAGCCGTGTACTTGTTTCCTGCAACAGGTGTACAAATGGGAAGCTGGCCGCTCGGCAAACAGGTTGCCTGTCCTGAGCTATAGCCATATTTACCGGCACCGTTAACCGGGGCAGCACCAACATTCCAGGTTGCCGGCATGATATAAGCCGGTTGTTTCCAGTCGGTAGCCACCGGGTTGTTTGCCGGTGCAGCATTCTGCGCGTGATAATTCCATAAACTGGCAAAAGGTATCTTAACGGTTGGTGCAGGGTTATCTACATCGATATTAATACCCTTTCCATCGTTATCCATGGTTGAACCTGTTGGGGGCATTTCGCCGGTTCCCGGTACCCCGGCACCAATACCTGAGGTGGAAATGATACTGTTAGAAACATAAACAATATTTCCTTTTACCGAAGGGTTATTGTACCGTGGTGTGAATGCACGAAGTATCTGTGCATGGCTTACTGAACAATTGAACAGTAAAATTGTGATCAACAGGGGTAAAATTCTTTTCATGATTTCCAGATTTTTAAGTTTCTGGCTTTTCAAAGAATACCTGAATATTGGGGGGATCTTTTACAGAATATTGGAAGGATAAAAAAATTCCGAATTATTTAAGAACAGGTCCGAGCAGTCAAATGGTGTAAATCCATTGTTGTAAACGAATCCTTTGTAAACAATTTAAATGTTGTGATTGGTGACAGTTCAGATGATCATACTACTTAGTAAAATCATCCCTGTCAAATAAGGGAAGAAACACGTGAAAGACAGTAAAATTACTATGTTAGGGGACACAAATATATTAAAACTTAATTTACATTTCCAAACAATGGAACAATAATTTTTCAGAAAAATGGAAAATAATTTTTTAAGTAGATAATTATCAACTACTTACGAAAGTAATTTAATTAGCCCATTTCTAAAATAATTATATAATAAAAATGCCATCCCGGCTTTGGCGGGATGGCATCCATGTAAACTTTATTGTGTGGGATCTCTATGCTTCAGACTTTTTTTCCTTTTTCTTCTCTTCCTTTTTCAGCACAAATTTTACTTTTTCCGCTGTTTCATCCATTTCTGCAACCATTACATCACCTTCCTTGATGTTCATGTTGAGGATCTCTTCGGCCAGCGGGTCTTCCAGGTATTTTTGAATGGCCCGGTGCAATGGCCTGGCGCCAAACTGGGAATCATATCCTTTATCGGCAATAAAATTCTTCACTTCAGGTGTCAGCTCCATGGATAAACCAAGGTTGGTTAGCCTTTTCTTTACCCCCTGCATCACAATATCAATGATCTCAAAAATATTCTCCCTGTTGAGCGAGTTAAATACCACCACATCATCGATCCTGTTCAAAAACTCGGGGCTGAAAGTACGTTTCAGGGCTTTTTCGATCACCGCCTTATTGTTCTCATCCGCATTTTCCATCCGGTTGGCAGTGGCAAATCCCACGCCATCGCCAAAATCCTTCAACTGGCGGGCTCCGATATTGGAGGTCATGATGATCATGGTATTTTTAAAATCGATCTTGCGGCCCATACCATCAGTCAACAGGCCATCGTCCAGTACCTGCAGTAAAATATTGTAGATATCCGGGTGTGCTTTTTCTATTTCATCCAGCAGGATCACACAATATGGCTTGCGCCGCACTTTTTCCGTTAACTGGCCGCCTTCTTCATATCCCACATACCCGGGAGGCGCCCCGATCAGGCGGCTTACGGTGAATTTTTCCATGTATTCACTCATATCTATCCGGATCAGCGCATCATCACTGTCGAACATATGCCTTGCCAGCGAACGGGCCAGTTCGGTCTTACCCACACCGGTTGGCCCCAGGAAGATAAATGTGCCTATCGGCTTTTTGGGATCCTTCAGCCCTACCCGGTTACGCTGGATGGCTTTCACCACTTTTGAGATCGCATCGTCCTGCCCTACCACTGCACCCTGCAGGTCGGTGGCCATGCGGCGCAGTTTTTCTGTTTCGGCCTGTACCATCCGTTTAACCGGGATACCCGTCATCATGCAAACCACTTCGGCAATATCTTCTTCTTCTATGGGGAACCGTTTGTGCTTGCTTTCTTCTTCCCATACATTCTTCGCGGCCTCCAGTTCTTCCTGTAAACGCTTTTCGGTATCCCGCAGGGAAGCGGCTTCTTCAAAACGCTGGCTCTTCACCACTTTATTCTTTTCGAGTTTGATGTCTTCGATCTTTTTTTCCAGTTCAATGATCTCCGGCGGTACATTGATGTTCTTGATATGTTTCCGGGCGCCCACTTCATCCAGCACGTCAATGGCCTTGTCGGGCAACAGGCGGTCGGTCATATACCGGTCGCTGAGTTTAACACAGGCCTCAATGGCTTCGCGGCTGTACGTAACATTGTGGTAATCTTCGTACTTGCTTTTAATGTTGTTCAGTATTTCAATGGTTTCAATAACCGATGGCTGTTCAACGATCACTTTTTGAAAACGGCGGTCGAGTGCCCCGTCTTTTTCAATATGCATGCGGTACTCATCCAGTGTAGAAGCGCCTATGCATTGCAGTTCGCCCCTGGCCAGTGCCGGTTTAAAGATATTGGAAGCATCCAGCGATCCGCTGGCACCGCCTGCACCAACGATCGTATGAATTTCATCAATAAATAAAATGACATCCCTGTTCTTTTCCAGTTCGTTCATGATGGCCTTCATCCGCTCTTCAAACTGGCCACGGTATTTGGTACCTGCCACGAGGGCGGCCAGGTCTAAACTCACCACACGCTTGTCGAATAAAACACGCGATACTTTACGCTGAACGATCCTGAGTGCCAAACCCTCCACGATGGCAGTTTTACCAACGCCGGGTTCACCGATCAGGATGGGATTGTTCTTTTTACGGCGGG